>JBKBJD010000009.1:0-11618 GCA_046294035.1 Minisyncoccia bacterium | reverse complement strand
TTGGTCACTAAGTCTTTAAGTACAGTCTCACGTTCAATACGAGCAGCTTCTGTGAGCTTTTGCTTTTGCCATTTTTGATACAAAAAGTATGCAGTTACGAGTACCACCAAAAATAGAATGATTGAAACCAAAATAACTAGGTTTCTTTTTTGTGTCCACATACGGATTATTATACATTATATATGTATGTTAAAATATAGACGATGCTGTGGATAATCAATCATCAGTTTGCTTTTTGCAGTATTTGTGGTATATTGTGCGTGTAAGAGTCTGGTGTCCCCGGACTTTTTTTATTAGAAAATAACAATTAAATACTTATGTTAGATATAAAAGCTTTTAAGACTGCCCTTGAACAACTTGAAAATGAAAGAAAAATTCCAAAAGAAAAAATACTAGATGCTATCGAGCAAGCCATGGCGGCTGCCTACAAGAAAGATTACGGGAAAAAAGGCCAGATTGTACGTGCAAAATTTGATATGGAAACAGGTAAAACTGATTTCTATCAAGTAAAGATAGTCGTAGATGAGACCATCGCTCGCATGGATGTAGATGAAGAAGAAGCGCATGATGATTCTGATGAACGTGTGCGATTCAATCCCGAACACCACATCTTGCTTGAAGATGCTCA
The DNA here is from genome assembly GCA_046294035.1 of Minisyncoccia bacterium. Taxonomy (GTDB): domain Bacteria; phylum Patescibacteriota; class Minisyncoccia; order Phycocordibacterales; family UBA9973; genus UBA9973. The sequence goes on along the minus strand of JBKBJD010000009.1, from coordinate 10,990 downwards.
AAAAATTAAAAAAGGAGTCGAACTCAATGATGAAATAGTATTTCCTTTAGAAGAAAAGGATGATTATGGCCGAATCGCTGCTCAGACTGCAAAACAAGTTATCATCCAACGTATCCGTGAAGCGGAACGCACATCCGTGATGGATGAATACGGAGACAAAGAAGGACAGATCATCTCTGGCATTGTCCAAAAAATTGAACGCGGTAATGCATATATAGATTTCAATCGTGCTACAGGCATACTGCCAGTCGAAGAACAGATTCCTGGCGAACACCTTGCTCGAGGTCAACGTATCCGTGCATATCTTTACTCTGTCGAGGATTCACCACGAGGTATCAACCTCCGCCTTTCTCGTACACACCCTAAATTTGTAGAAAAACTCTTCGCTGTCGAAGCACCAGAAATAGAAAGTGGTGTGGTAGAGATAAAATCTGTAGCTAGAGAAGCTGGTGCTCGCACTAAGATAGCTGTGTTTTCAAACGATGAACACATAGACCCTGTTGGCTCATGCGTTGGCCAAAAAGGTACTCGTGTAAACACAATCACCCAAGAATTAGGTGGTGAAAAAATAGATATTATCCCTTGGAGTGAGGATCCGAAAGTATACGTCTCAAATGCACTCTCACCAGCTAAAGTAACCTCGATTGAAATAATTGAAGACGAACATAAAGCAATCATTGAAGTATCCGATGATCAACTTTCTCTAGCGATCGGTAAGGGAGGACAAAATGTACGTCTTGCCGCAAAACTAACCGGATGGAGAATCGATATCAAAGGTGGAGCAGAAGATGAGAATGCTGAAGAAAAAGAAGAGGTGACAACCGAAGAAGAGCCAAATACAGATACCGAAGAATAAATAATTATTTATTAAATTTTAAATCTATGGCAAACATAAATCACAAACCATCTAAATACATGTTGAATTTATTGCATGTATTACCTACTTTTGTCGACAAGGATAAAAAAGTTTTGAACACTGTCGTCGAAGTATCAGCTGGCAGTATCAACAAATATGAATTGATCACTGAATCCGGTCAGCTCAAACTCGATCGGGTGGGCTATTCTTCTTTAGCTTATCCTTTTACTTACGGTGCGATTCCACAAACTTGGGATTATGATAACGATCCATTAGACGTAATGATCGTTAACATCACTGAACCATTGATACCTGGTTCTTTGGTTGAGGTGCGTGTCATCGGTGTCATGAAATTTGTCGACGGTGGTGAAGTGGATGACAAGATCATCGCTGTCTTAAATGATGACAAACGCAGTGATCACATCACTTCCTACAAAGACTTGGGTGAGTACTGGGAAAAAGAATCTAAGTATTTCTGGGAAAACTACAAAGCAATGAAAAAACCAGGTACTGGTGTTGTCGAAACCTTCTACGAAGCAGACGAGGCTATCAAGGTAATAGAAGAGTGCGAAAAACGCTATCTCGAAATATATCTACCGAGGTTTGAAGAGTAAAAACCTATAAAACACTAGGTAAAACACCCCTCTTGCACTTATGCACAGTTGGGGTGTTTTGTTTTAGGTTATAATATGAAAAGAATTTATTAATCTTAATTAATTATTTATATGAAAAAATACGCAACATTATTATTGGTTTTTGGTTTCATTTTTTCCACCAGTGTGGGGTTGGCAAGTGCTCAAACCATAACCCTGCCTGATATGCCAAAAGGTGTCCGGCCACAAGGCGGGATTGAGGACAAACAAAAACTCATGGAAGAGAGACGTGAAGCTTTAAAAGAAAACAGAGAAGCAAGGCGTGCAGATGCGTCGACAATGACAGAAGAAGAGAAAGAAGCATTGAAAGAAAAATCTGAAGCTATACGCGAAGAATTACAAAAGAAACGAGAAGCTTTGAGAGACCAAGCAGAAAAACTTCGCGAAGAAGCTAAAAAGAAGATGGAAGCTCTGAAAGCAAAAATCAAAGATACAGCAAGCTTAAAAAGATATGAGGGAAGAGAAAATGCCCTACATCGTTTTGACAATCAAGTAGAAAAAGTAATGGAGCTACGCGATAAGGTAAATACGAAAATTGCAGAGCTCACTGCTAAAGGCGTAGACACCACAACCGCCAAGACCCACGTCGCCAATGCTGATATAAAGTTTGAAGAAGCTAAAAAGAAAATAGCTGAGATGAATGTGATATTTGCAGGCAGTACAAATCAGCTTTCAGAAGCCAATAAAACAAAATTACAAACTCTCGCTAAAGAAGCTGGCACCCTACTAAAAGATGCTTACAACGAACTCAAACTCGCAGTAAAATCCCTAAAGGAAGCAGTTCAGCCGAACACTCAAAACACTACTTCAACACAATAAATTATTAATCTAATATTAAAAAACATGGGACCAACACAAGACAAAAAATCATACGGTGCACTCATTGGGTCAGTGATTATTATAGTTATATTGGTGTTAGGCGGTATATATTTCTGGATGTCAAAACAAAATGAAATGATGGATACCCAGCCGGCAACAGAAAACGTTACAGAAACAAGCGAAACTCAAGACACTACTCTAATCGACCTAGAAAATCTTGAAGCAGAAATTGAGGCTGGTGCATCAGCTGGCACTGCATTTGATGTTAATAGTGTAGAATAATCAACCCTAAATAAAAAACCACTCCGGTCTATACCTAGAGGGGTTTTTTATTTTATTTGAAAAATAAGCTTTCTTAGTATAAGATAGCGGCATGAATATAAAAATAACCAAACTACCAAAAAGCGAACTAGAAATAGAAGGAGAAGTATCAGCAGAGCTGTTTGAGCAGTTTTTTAATGCGGCTTTAAAAAGAGTGATCGAAAATGCAGAGATAGATGGATTTCGTAAGGGAAAAGCACCTGAACACATAGTGCTTTCTAAAATACCTGAAATAAAAATCCTAGAAGAAGCAGCTGAAATGGCTTTAGGCGAGCACTACCCAAAGATTGTCGAGGAGCATAAGTTAGATGTTATTAGCCGCCCTGAGATAGCTATCACCAAACTAGCCCGCAACAACCCTCTAGGTTTTAAGATAAAGACCACGACACTACCTAAAATTAAACTCCCCGACTACAAGTCCCTCGCGAGTGAGGTAAAGAAATCTCTGACCGACAAAGACACCGACGCGACAGTGACCGAGGAAGATATTGAAAATACCATCATGGATATCCGCAAATCTCGTGCCCCAAAGAAGCATGTAGCCGAAGTAAAAGAAGGTGAAGAGTCAAAAGAAGAGCTTCCAGAATGGACTGACGAATTTGTGCAAAGTCTTGGCGACTTCAAAGATATCGCGGATTTTCGAGCAAAACTTGAAGAAAACTTAAAGATGGAGAAAGCAAACCTCGTACGCGAAAAGACTCGTCTAAAAATAATTGAAAAAATAATTGAAGATTCAAAGATAGACTTACCAGATGTACTAGTCAACCTTGAAATAGACAAGATTCTATACCGCATGGAAGCCGACATAGCAGCCATGGGTCTACAGTTCGAAGAATACTTAAAGCACATCAACAAGACTGTGGACGACCTACGTAGCGAATTCCGCACTGACGGAGAAAAGCGTGCCAAACTTGCTCTAGTATTAAATGAAATCAGCAAAGCTGAAAAAATACTAGCAGACGAGGAAGAAGTTGCCAAAGAAGTAGCCCACATTCTCGAACACTACAAAGAAGCTGACCCAGAGCGTGCTCGCATTCATGCTGAAAACATGCTAACCAACGAAAAGATTTTCCAATTTTTGGAGAATATATAGTACAATACAACAAGTATTTACTAATTTAATTTTATTTCACTATGTTAATACCAACCGTTATAGAAAAATCACAATTTGGTGAAAGAGCGTATGATATCTACTCTCGCCTACTACGAGAACGAATCATCTTTTTAGGCGGGCCTATTGATGACAATGTGGCAAATATTGTCATTGCACAGTTACTTTTCTTGGAGTCTGAAGACCCAAAGAAAGACATATATTTATATATCAACTCCCCAGGGGGTTCTATTACTTCAGGCCTTGCGATCATCGATACTATGAACCATGTCAAGAATAATGTGGCTACTGTCTGTATAGGAATGGCAGCATCTATGGGCGCCCACATACTCGCTTGCGGCGCTAAAGGTAAAAGATTTGCTTTGCCCAACTCTGAGGTCATGATTCACCAGCCACTAGGTGGAGCTGAAGGTCAGGCTACCGATATAGCAATCAGCGCAAAACGTATCTTGAAGATGAAAGAGAATTTGGCCAAGATGTTTGCGAAACAAACCGGCAAACCACTAGCTCAAGTAGAAAAAGACATGGAAAGAGATTTCTTTATGGATGCAGAAGAAGCAAAGAAATATGGCATCGTGGACGAGATCATGACTAAGTCGAAAGCACCTAATACAAAATAATTCTTCCTCAAACAAAAACCCTCCGAGTGAGGGTTTTTGTTTTAATTGGTCATATTTACAGGTATCCACATATCTGGTATATTGAAGATGTTGAATTTTAAAAATTAGTTTATACGGTTTATAGAAATACTCCCACATATGTCTTCATACCAAAGTTTGTTCAGAAAAATTGACGCAACTATTCACTTTCGGAATAAAAGCCTTGAAATATAAGGGTTTGTTTTTATGGGCCGTTAGATAGTCCATGACATTAATAACATCAATCATCACTGGAGCAGTATTGCTCCTTTTGGGCTTGGGGCTTGGGTATTACCTTCGGGTAATAATAGCTCTCGGCAAACGCCGCTCGATTGAGATCGACATCAAAGATATGATGCTCGGTGCCAAAGAAGAAGCCCAGCGTCTACAAGACGAAGCCAAGAAAAAATCTGAAGAGATTTTGAAAAAGGCAAAAGAAGAGGAAGAGAAGCGCGAGCAAGAATTTAGAGAGAAAGAAAAGCGTCTGATGAAAAAAGACGAACTTCTCGATGCTCGCCAGACAGATATCGACAAGGAAGTCGAAAGTATCAAGCAGAAGGTCGAGGATATCAAGAAAATACAAGAAAAAGTAGCTAAAGCGCAAGAAGAAAAGCTTATAGAACTCGAACGAGTTGCTCGACTTTCTCAAGAAGAGGCACGCGAAGAACTTTTCCGTGATGTCGAAAAGAAATACGAAGAAGATTTGCTTGTGCGCATGATGAAGCTTGAAAACAATAACGAAGAGAAGCTTTCCCGCCGAGCAAAGGATATTTTGGCAACATCGATCCAACGCCTCGCTGCTTCGACCGCTGCTGACCTTATGGTCACCTCAGTGAATATCCCAAATAACGACATCAAAGGTAAGATCATCGGTAAAGAAGGTCGCAACATTCGTGCGTTTGAAAGAGCTGCTGGGGTCGAGCTTATTGTGGACGATACTCCTGGCACCATAGTAATCTCTTCATTTGACCCAGTGCGCAGACAAATAGCTCGTGTTGCTCTAGAAAATCTAATCTTAGATGGCCGTATCCAACCAGCCAAAATAGAGGAACTTGTCGAGAAAGCAAAAGAAGAAATAAACAAAATCATCAAAGAAAAAGGTGAGCAAGCAGTATACGAATGTGGCATATTTAACTTTGACCCTCGCTTGGTAGCCATTATCGGTCGTCTATACTTCCGCACCAGCTATGGTCAAAACGTCCTGCAACACTCTATAGAAATGGCCCACATCGCTGGTATGCTGGCTGAAGAATTAGGCGCAGATATTCAGATTGCGAAAGCTGGTGCCTTGGTGCATGACATAGGCAAGGCGCTTGATCATGAAGTTCAAGGCACCCACGTAGAGATCGGTATGCGAATCCTTCAGAAATTTGGGGCGGATGAACGCATCATCACTGCTATGAAATCGCACCATGAAGATTATCCGTATGAGACCATCGAATCCATCATCGTGCAGACGGCTGATGCCATCTCTGGTGGCCGACCGGGCGCTCGTCGTGATAGTGTAGAAAATTATTTAAAGCGTCTCCAAGAACTCGAAGCCCTTGTAAATGGCTTTGACGGTGTTGAGAAATCATACGCCCTAGCTGCTGGACGAGAGGTTCGTATCTTTGTCACCCCAGAGAAGGTCTCCGACACAGAAGCTCGCCTGATGGCTCGAGAAATAGCTCAAAAAATAGAACAAGAACTCAAATATCCAGGTGAAATAAAGGTCACTTTGATTCGAGAAAATAGAGTAGTTGAGTTTGCAAGATAAAAATTAAATAAATTACGAAAGAAAAAAGCATTGATGTCAATGCTTTTTTCTTTTTTACCCTTGTTATATAATATGTTGGTAGAATTTTAGTAGGTTAGGTCGAATTCATTATCAGCATATCAATGTAAAATATGAACAAACAAGCATTAGTTGATTTGGTCCAGGGGAAACTCGGTGGTACCAAAGTACAAGCAGAAGAAGTAGTTGATGCAATTTTTGATGCAATCATCGCTACCATGAAAAAAGGTGGTGAAGTATCAGTTGCTGGCTTCGGTATTTTCTCAGTAAAAGGCCGTGCAGCTCGCACAGCTCGTAACCCAAAGACTGGTGAAACAGTTAAGGTTGCTGCTAAGAAAGTGCCAAAATTCCGACCTGCGAAAGCTCTCAAAGACGCAGTCGAATAAAGTTTTAAATATTCAGTAACAAAAAACCCGAGCAATCGGGTTTTTTGTTTTCTGGTTCTTGTTTTTGATATATTTTTAATACTTACGAATCACCGCTTTTAATTTAGCGATAATATTGAAACTGTATTTGGGATATATGGGTTTGTAATTTTTGTTGGCTGGTTCGAGCCACTTCTTCTCTCCTTTTATACGAAAATATTTCAGAGTGTATTCACCGTCAACTTCTGCGACCACGATATCTCCATCACGTGCGTGGTTTATCTTCTCGACTAGTATCATGTCCCCTTCGCTGATATGCGCCTCGATCATCGAATCTCCATCAACTTCTAGAATATAAGAAAACTCTTTCTTGCCCACTAGAAGGTCATCGAGTTTCACCGTGTCGAGAACCATCTCTTCTACATCGCTCGGTATACCAGCCTTTACCAAGCCCAACATTGGTATCTCATCGAAGCTTTTCATTGGCACAAGACGCCCTAGATGATCTTTGGCCACGAGCCCAGCATCAATCATTTTTTCTACCAATTTGAACACAGCATTCTTGGACTTAAAGCCGAAAAGGCGCATCATCTCCGTGTAGGTCGGCATGCGCTTTTCACGACTGTAGAATTGCACTAATTTGTTTTTATAATTTGTATCCATCTTTTGAATCTAGTGAGCAAAGACACGAAAGCTCATACTCCCCACCAACCTTGCCAACCATCCCCGACGAGCATTATGGATATAACGTACCTTTTTTAATATGAGTTTGTGGTCGCGTGCTTCCCGAGAATAATTCTCGCCGTTTACTATCTTGTAATCGATGACTCGATTGAGCTTGTTTAATTCCCTCTCGAGCATTTTTAGATATTGTGCTTGTGACATGTGATTTGTAAATAATTTCTTACTAATCTCGACATGTATATTGTAAGTGAACGAGCGTTCACCGTCAAGCAAGTATCTGTGGAAAACTAAGAGAGTTTAATATACTGCATTGGATCTGGGTGACGCACAGTATCCAGTGCAATATTTTCTTTGAAACCATAACCATCAAATTTATCCCAATCATCTTCTTTTTTTAAGTATGCAAAATACTCACTCTCTATAACCTGCACATGCACATGAGGAAACCAATTACCATTCTCTGGTGCATGCCCTACTTTTGCAAACACTTGCCCAACCTCAAGAGTGTCCCCCACTTTGCACAGCATGTCCCGATCCAGATGCGCATACAACACATACACATCTTTCTCTAAATTTTTTAATATGACATGCGGACCCCAGCCACCATCGAGTGGATAGTCGTCCATAATGAGCACAACCTCTGCTTGGAAATCAGTAGCTACCTCTGTACCAACTGGCACATTCAGATCTACTCCAAAATGTGTAAACATTTTGGAGTCATCTAGATACCAACCTCTCCACAAAAAAGAACGATCTTCCATCCATCCACCATAAGAAAAATCAATATTATATTTTTTGTGCACAAAATCAACAAACTGCTGGCATGCTTCTGGGCGAATGAGTGTATTACTCGTCACATTTTGTTCATTTTTTTTAGACCATTCTATGGCTTCGAGGTTAAGATTCACATAACCAAATTTTTTATCTTTTAAGCTTGGGAAAATCATGTGTTAAATGTAGCAAAGTTTTTCTAATTTTGGGACTTGACAAAATATACTATTCGTAGTAGTATACCCACAGATTCCAGAGAACTTTCACAACCAAACCACGGGATAAAAACCCGTTCACCTTTCACTTCTTATTCTACACACATTATGAAAAAAGCACTTATTGCGCTTGCACTCGGACTCGCTTACTTGGCGCTCGTAAACCAATGGTACCATGTATATTATCTGGGCCGACAGTTCAACACGATGAACCTCGTACCCAACATCCTGACCGGTAGCTTCCCGTTATGGGGTGCGATCTTAGCCTTCTTGGGATACCGCTGGTTATCGAGCTTGAACCTGGGAAGCCTTTCCGCCGTTTTCCTCCTTCTTACCAGCCCGGCCATTTTCCAATCCTGCGCCGAACGCGCCCAAGCCAACCAACAGACCCTGCTGACCACAGACTGCGGACAAAGCTGGCAATTGATCAAAACGGGCGAAACGGTACCCAAATGCTACAGCATGTGCCAATGTCACTACAGCGTACGGGTACCCGACTACCCGATGCAGGGCGACAGCCGGTTCAAGATCATGTTTAAAGGAAACGTGCTCGCGAACATCGACGTGTCGTACGACTACTCCATCACCGACGCGAAGGCCTTTATCAGCGAAGCTAAGTACCTCGGCAAGATGAACGCCGGCGCCGACGATGAAAGCAACACGTCCAGTGCCTACGAAATGGCAGAAAATGCCGTCATCGATAAGCGCATCAAGGAGGTGTCGCGCACACTCATCTTGAATGAGGACGTAGTAGACTTCTCCCCGAGCGATCTCGAAGAGGGCCTGCTCAAGCAGGTTAACTTACTGCTTGCCGACCGAGGGGTGGTGTTGAATTTCCTGAACTTCGTACCGCAGTTCGATGAGCAGACCCGCCTCGCTATCGACATCGCAACCGCCCAAAAGATCTATGCCTCCAAGGGTTTGGACGAATGGGGTAAAGCCGTGGCCATCGCACGAGCCGGCGCTCCGAACATCACTGTGCAAGTAGGCGACGAAACATCGAAAAAGGAAAACGAAGAGTAGGTTGATTTCAGCCGTTTGATAACCAACGCAAAAAGTCGTTTGGTTTACCAAGCGGCTTTTTGTTTCCCAGGTATTGAGTTTTTGTTTCAAAATTGCTATAAAAACATAAATCAGTTTCATCGACAAAAAAATATTTCTTATGCAAGGTGCACTTTTCTTTTACCACAAAGACGCACTTGCAAAAGAGGTGCGCCCAAACCGACCCATAGGAATACTTTTCTTAACTTCTTTGCGTGACATAGTCGCCGAAGAATTTAACGGACAGTATATCAAAGTAGACGACACCCCCATCTATATGCAGGGTGTTGTCGAAAAAACTATGGAAGAAACCAGACCAGGTGGTGTGTTACACCAGCTGGTAGAAGTGAAGGGTGTTATATACGACGACACCGAAAATGATTTTCAGAGAATTCAAGCAAAACGAGGTCCCAGAAATTTTGGCATGTCACCAAGGGTTAGTCTATTGGAAAAAGACAGGCAAAATATACTTCCTTTTGCGGAAACAATCTTGCCGCAAAACAAAATCTGGAATATTCCTTCCACGTTTAGAACAATGTCCAAAGACGATCTAATGGGTCGTAAAAAAGCAAAGTTTGAATTTGAACAACAAGTACTTGCGAAAGCGCACGAAGCAGAGGCCGATGTAATCATCTCTGATTCTTACATGGCTATTATCGGTCCACTAGTAAAAGAATTAGGAATGTACGGAAGGGTGTTAAATATACACCCCGGCCCAGCACTCAGGAAGTATCCGTTTTGTTTCCGCGGCAAAGACCCCATCGGTGATGCGATTAAATTCGCAAAACAACACGACGCACCGGTCTACACTGGAGCAACACTGCACATGGTGAATAATGGCATAGATGACGGAGATCCTATTGCGTACATATGCAATACTCCGATTTACGACGAGGATGATGAGATAGTGCTAATGGTCAGGAATTACAGAGAAGCAAAACTGCCACTTTTCGTGGCGGGATTGAGGCATTATATTCTTCAAATATATCCACACTTGTAATCATGCTACTCCCACCTTTTTACCCAATCGGCAGTAACCCAGGGTATAAAGCATTGAAAGCAAAGCACTACCTGCTAATGCTTTCATTAATAGCTGTAATTCTGTGGCTACTCACAACTTTCATGCCAACAAACGGTCATGAAAAAAACCAACAACAAATTAAACACGAAAGCTTCGGCGAGTAGTGTTTTTTTATTGCCTAACTACACACTCACCTTCGGTCTATATTGTATTGCCTCTAGGATATGTGTTTCTTTTATATCTGGTGAGTGGTCGAGATCGGCGATGGTGCGAGCTATCTTGATGACCCGATGGTAAGCTCTGGCTGAGAGGCCGAGTGCTTCTGCGCTCTGGTCGAGCATCGCTCGCACCGCGGGTGCAAGCGGAGCTACACGCTCCAAGTGTTTCACATTCATCTCGCTATTTGTCCGCACCGATATACCTTCCTGTGTGAAACGTTCTTTTTGCACCTTACGAGCTTTCTCTACTCGCTCTTTGATGCGTTCGCTCGACTCACCGGTTGGCGCATCGCCCAATTTTTTATAATCTATATCTCCCACAGACACCCAAAGATCGATGCGATCCATGATGGGTCCGGAGAGTTTCCGACGATATCGATCCAGATCACTTGGCTTGCAGGTACAGTTCTTGGTCTTTGAGCCAGTATTCCCGCAGGGGCATGGGTTCATCGCAGCCACAAGGATAAAATTCGAAGGGAAAGTCGCCGAACCTTTCGCACGAG
>JBKBJD010000008.1:0-12342 GCA_046294035.1 Minisyncoccia bacterium | reverse complement strand
CATGTGTTGTTTGCCTTTTCCACGTCCTTCTTCGCTGTCAGCACTCCTGATGAATTCTACGACACCATAAAAGAAGACGATAAACGCTATAGCAAAGAGTAGCTTGATAAGCGGATTCAATATTGCCGCATTTACCTTGCCGATGAATTCATCGACACCACTCGCATGCGCTACCGGTATATAAAAAAGATCCAAAATACTCATACAGAAAGATTACGGACAGTTGATACCAGGTGATTCAATACAAGGCACCTGAATAGCACTTTCATTTGCAACACCGAAGGTTCTCTTCAAAATTGCAACCAAGCCCCAGATAGACACGATAACCAAAAGGCCGATAAGACCATTGATCATGAGTTGGCGACCACGGCTCTTTGCTTCTTCGTCGTTTGCAAGCACGTATTGCACCACACCCCAGATGAAGTAAAGTACTCCAAGTGAGATCAAGATTGGGATGATCGTGTTGATCATGAGCGCTGCACGACAGATGATGAACATGATAGTTCCCACACCTACCGCAGCACAGCTCGAGTTCGCATCACCATCTGCAGTCACATAGTCTTGTGCAAAGGTAGCTACCGGCACAAGCACTATAGCGAGCATCATAAGTGCTACAAACAAATTCTTGAATTTAATTTTCATTTATAATTTCCCCGCAAAGCGGGCTGACCCTTTTACGGGTAAATCTACTAATAAAATAAAACTCGACCTAATAATAAAAGACACTTTAATTATATCACACGCAATATGCCTGTAAACAAAAATAAGGGTGAATTGGGGAAATATGTATTGACGATACTTGATATATATCGTACACTTTAATCGATAATTTTTTATAATTAAACTCAAAATGATATAATTCATATACTATGAAATTTAATTTTTTTGGAAAAAAGGTTGAGATACCTCCGGTAAATAAAAAAACAGGTTTAACAGCAGCGGGAATGGTTGCAGCTGGTATAGCTGCTGGTATGAGCGATAATAAATTACCAGAAATGCCGAAAGGTCCATTGGATGCAGAGAAAGGTGCAAATAAAACTGAATTCCAGACTACTTATGAAAAAAGGGCTGCAGTAGAAGCTGCTTTTGATTTAAAGAAAGAAGAAACTGCTGCTGAGCATGGAGCTTTTGATGAAAAAGAAAACGACGAAGACATGGGCAGTAGCGGAGACTTTAATCCCGATGAAAGTAGTGAATTTAAATTTGTCTTCAATGAAAACTCCATCACCAAAATCGAAGGCGATTCCCTCACCCTACTCGGTAAAAAAAGAGAGGTGCTCGACAGAAAGTCCCCAACCGAGCTTGGCCTTGATGCCAACACTCCTCTCAAAATGAAAACTGGCACTAAGTACAAACTAGTAAATGCCCTAGAACGCATCTCTGACAGAGATGGCAAAATAAAAGTTTGGGATGGGTTTCCTGGAAAAAAGATTTTTTGCTTAGTAGAAATTGATCTCGATGAAGAAGGTAAATTCATGCTTGCAGAAGATGAGAATGATAATCTGTATGCAGCTAAACTTAATGGTGAGGACCTTTGCTGGAATAGAATAATCCCAGTGGAAGACGAAGAAGATCCTCAACTTGAGCGAGCAAAGACTGCACCAAAAAAGCAAGAAGTAAAAGAGCAAGTAAAAGTCGATCGTGAAAAATGGCTCAGGAGCGAGACTTGGCCAGATAACTATGTGATGATGACATACGCCTTGAGTAATGGTAAATCACAGATCGAATGTACTCGTCCACTACTCGATGCTCATGGTCGCATGCAATACGATGCTGATGGTAATCTAGTCACCGAAGTTATCCCTTACCACGTATTCCTCGAACACCATACCCTCAACGCTCCGGACATCCCTTACGAAGTAACAAGTAACGTGGTAATACGAAACAACTATTAGTTAGCTATAAACAAAAAAACGCTCCATCAGGAGCGTTTTTTTGTTTAGCATCTTTTATTTATTGAGTAGGCAAGGATGGGGCTTTTATAGAGGTGTTTGTGTCCTTGATGTCGAAAGTATTTCGCACTACTCGTATCAATCCATAAACTGAAAACATAACTGTGAGTGCAATCAAACCCCAAATCATATAGCCTCTCCCCTTATCTTTAGATTCTTGAGTCTGAGCGATAGTGTATTGGATAACCCCCCAAAAGAAGTATACAAAAGCTAATGCAAACAAAAGCCTGATAATAGAGCTGCCTAAAATACCCGTCACCGTGTCAGTGAGACCTTGTATACCGGCACTTGGCCCAGGAGACTGTATCTGCGCGGCTACAATATGCGCGCTTAGCAAAAATATACCCACTGCAAACAAAACACCTTTCAAAATTTTCATATGATTATTTTTTATTATAAAACTTATACTTAGTATATCATAGATTAATTTCCAAAAAACACTGTCTCTCTCAAGACTCGCACCAAACCATAGACTGAAAACATAACCACAAGCCCAATCACACCCCACAACATATAATCCCGACCCTTTGACTTGGCTGCCTCTTCACTGGTAAGCACGTATTGTACAACACCCCAAAAGAAGAAGACAAAAGCTAGAGCGAACATGAAATTAATAATTGAATTTGCAAGCCCCCCAGTTACATTTTCTACCAAATCTTTAAAAGTCTTTGCCTGCGCCAAAACCGGCACCAACAATAAACCCAGCAAGCTTAGATATAGGCTATTTTTTTGAATTTTATTTTTCATATATTAAAAACCAATCCATGAGCCATCATAGCCCAAGATTTCTGAAATTGTGTGAATAATGAGCCATGCCCCGGCTGCAAAAACCAGCCCGATGACAACATTGAAAAATATACCTTTGGCTTTTTGCATCTTTTCTGAATTACCACCAGAGAACAAAAGCAAAAAACCAGCATAACAAAACATAATAGCTGCCAGTGGTACAAAGATTCTAAAGAGTAGAAAATTTATCAGCTTGTTGATGAGCATGATGAAATAATTGAAATTACAAGGATTTAAAACCTTTCCCCCTGTTTGTTTTCCGTTTGCATCAGTCTCTATTGTGCTCACGATATTGCCGCAAGGTACCAATCCACCAATAGTGTCTGTCTCGTCCACAAGCTGGGCGTGTGCAAATCCAGTAAAGAGCAACATTCCAAGCAAACCACCCAATATAAATCCTGTTATCTTTTTAGACATAAAAATTATTTAACTAATAAAAGATCTAACTGACCACTGGCACGACGCACAGATGTCTCTACCCCGTTGACTCCAGATAGAACATTTTCGACCATAGCTCGGAACACAGAATTTGTCTCTTCCGGTGAAGGATCGAACCAGCTCTTGGCATATAAAGCACTTTTGAAAATAGTCGGCATAAATTCATCTGCTAATCGCGAAGCGAGCAGGTCTCGACGCGCAGGAGCTGTGCCGGTAGCACGGGCAAAATCTTTTACGAAGTCTCCACTAGTCATAATATTGGCCACCGCAAGTGCTAATTCTTGATTCTTTGAAAAAGCAGAGATAGCGACTCCGGTTACTCGAGCTTTTGTTACTTTTGTTTTGGTGTTTTTTATTTGTGGCATCTCGGCGACATGTAAATCAAGGTTTGGATTCCTGCTCACCAAAGTAGGCAACTCTGAAGCATAGCCAAAATAAAACGCCACGTCTTCTGCCACAAAAGCATTATCTGAAGAAGGTAATCCTTTGTGCCAAGAGTAATTTGGACCAAGCGGATTTGCAAAACTAGCATAGTAAGACAAAGCCGATATTATACCCGTCTCTGTGGCATTACTGGTCAAAGAGCTTTGATATATGCCACCAGCATCACGAGATACAATAGGGTTACCAGTCTGCATAAAGAGAGTTGCTAATATATCTTTCGCATGTGCGACGTTAGTAAAATGCCCCAAGGCTACTGTACTTTGGCTGATCTGATTGTCGTTATCTTTCTTTGTTAGCTTTGGCACCAAATCAGCAAACATATTCCAATCTGTTGGAGGATACACCACGCCAGCTGTATTCAGAAGACTACGATTGTAATACATAACCAAAGGATCTATCGCTATAGGCAGAGCGATAATAGCGCTTGGTGTAGCAAAAATATCTCCAGCACCTGCAAAATTTGATTTAAAAGTAGCGGCTGGGTATCGCGCATAAGATATGGCCATGATACGATTTAGATAACTTTTCGCTAGTTCGTCTGGCAACAAAAACATATCCGGCCCCTTACCTTCAGCCAGAGCTTCCAGTAGTGCTTGGTTGAAAGACTCTGCGTCATATCCAGCATACACAATATTTAAATCACCATTCTGGTAATTAAAATTATCAACCAACGGACGCATAGTATCTGCCGGAACAGTACCCCAGAGAGTCACCTTGCCGGCCAAAGTCACCTTTTTATCATCTTTACCAAGCTTGATAATACCAGCAAAAGTAAGCACACCCAAAACGCCTAGAACAATAAATATGACAATGGTAATGGTTTGGAATTGAGTTAGTTTCATTGTTAGTTTTTATTTTTTAGTATCATACCATAATGGTTACTCCCGGCGTTAATGTCTCTAACCCATTCGAATCCAGCATGTTTCCAAATATCAAGAACTGTGTTTTTGGGAATCGATATATCTCTATGCTCCGTGGTCAAGGAAAGTCCTGGTGACCAATCAATAAATAGAACTTCCCCGCCTGGTTTTAATATACGCTGTAATTCTTTGAGAAATGTCACCCGGTCGGTCAACTGTGAAAAAACGTTTGATACGATAGCGCGGTCTATGACATGGTCTTTAATATGCGTGCCTTCTATGCATTCGATATCTCCCCATAAACATTCAAGGTTCGTTATCTTTTCATCCCGAGTTTTGTTTTTGACCAATGTCACATAATCACGATCTATCTCGATAGCATAAACCTTACCTTGAGGTACCAACTTCGCTGCCGACAATGAATAAAAACCGCTACCTGCACCCAAGTCAGCGACGATCATATCCTCGCGGATATCAAAAGATTTTAAATTTTTTACCGGATCAGCAAACACACTGATATTATAATATGAATATTATAATGGTGCATTAAAAAGTGTGCACAATTACGCGCACGTGATAGATGCGATTGAGTCACCAGAGCGAAGACGCATGATGGTCACCCCTTGAGTCTGACGACCAAGTGATGGGATATCCGAAAGAGCAGTGCGTATAACCTGACCTTTTTTAGACATTGCAATGAGCTCTTCTTCGT
The DNA here is from genome assembly GCA_046294035.1 of Minisyncoccia bacterium. GTDB lineage: Bacteria > Patescibacteriota > Minisyncoccia > Phycocordibacterales > UBA9973 > UBA9973. The sequence goes on along the minus strand of JBKBJD010000008.1, from coordinate 7,150 downwards.
CACCAGACAGAACTCGAGCTACAATAAGATCACCTGTCTTTGGAGTGACTTTTGCGGTCTTAATACCAGAGCCACCACGTTTTTGAACTTTATATTCTTTTAGAGTGGTCTTTTTACCCAGCCCATTTTCACTCATCGTCAAAAAGAATCCGTCTTTCTTGTCTTTCTTTATCACATCTACGCTGATGACCTGGTCTGCTTTACCGAGCTTTATAGCACGCACACCGGCTGCGGTGCGGCCCATTTCACGAATATCTGTTTCTTTAAAGCGAATAGATTGGCCCTTGAGAGTAGCGATCATAACCTCGTCACCTTTTTCGGTCAATAAAGCAGAGATTAGTTCATCCCCCTTGTCGAGTTTGATAGCTATAAGTCCACTGCGACGAACATCTTTGAAAGATTCTCCGGACATCTTTTTAGCAGTACCATCTCTGGTCACAAGCATAAGTGAGATAGGATTTTTCTTCATCTCTTTTGGCAAAGGCAAAATTGAAGTCACCTTCTCGTCACTAGCCAAAGACAAAAAGTTCATGATGGATTTACCCTTGGTCGCACGACGACCTTCTGGTATGTCATACATCTTGATACTGTAAGCTTTACCCAAGTTCGTAAAGAAAAGTACGTCGCTATGGGTCGAGCTACCTACAAGGTGTGTAATAAAATCTTCTTCTTTGGTCTCAAGATCTACTACACCGACACCCCCGCGCTTCTGAGAACGGTATTCAGATGGGTTGGTGCGTTTTACATAACCACCCGCAGTAAAGACGAGCATGGTTTCTTCGTCTGGGATAATGTCTTCATCTGATAATTCTTTGACACCACCTTTGATGATTTTGGTTCTTCTTTCGTCGCTGTATTTTTCTTTTATTTCTTCAAGTTCTTTGCTTATTACTTTAAGCATCTTTTTTGGACTAGCCAAAAGATCCTTCATTTCCTTTATGAAATCTTGTTTTTCTTTTAGTTCTTCTTCGATTAGTTTGCGTTCGAGGCCAGCGAGCTTCTGCAGTTTCATTTCCAAGATAGCAGTCGCCTGCAAATCTGAGAACTTGAATTCCTTCATCAAAGCCACTTTTGCTGTAGCACCATCTTTGGAAGCACGAATAGTCTTGATGACCTTGTCGATGAAATCAAGTGCCTTTTTAAGACCAAGCAAGATATGTTCGCGTTCCTCTGCTTTACGCAAATCGTATTCACTACGACGCCTTACCACCTCTTGTCTATGGGTGATGAAATTTTCTAAAATACCTTTGAGTGACAAGGTTTGTGGTACCCCGTCCACCAAGGCCACTATATTGAAATTGAAGTTTGATTCAAGTTGAGTATTTTTGTAAATATAATTCAATACTTTTTGCGGGTGCGCGCCTGCCTTAAGGTCTATCACCACTCGTATATCTTTGGTGGATTCATCACGCAGACCTTTGATACCATCTAGTTTTTTCTCTTGGACGAGTTCCGCTATCGCCATAACTAGATTTTGCTTAACCACACGATAAGGGATAGAAGTAATAATAATCTGAGAAAGACCGCTCTTGGTTTCAACTATTTCTGCCTCACCACGACACACTACACCGCCACGACCAGATGAGTAGGCGTGCAACATGTCTTTATAACCATAAGCAATACCACCTGTCGGGAAATCAGGCCCTTTGATAAATTGCATCAGATCCTCGGTGGTTGCATCTTTGTTTTCAATCAAATGGTTCGTTGCATCAATTACTTCAGCCAAATTATGTGATGGTATATTTGTCGCCATACCAACCGCAATACCCAAAGTACCATTAAGGAGAAGCGCCGGTACCGCTGTCGGCAAGACGGAAGGTTCTTTACGAGTCTGATCATAGTTTGGACGCCATTCCACTGTCTCTTTTTCCAGATCACGCAACATCTCATTTGAAATCTTGGCCATTTTTGCTTCGGTATAACGCATCGCTGCAGCATTATCGCCGTCTATTGAACCAAAGTTACCTTGACCCAAAATAAAAGGGTAGCGGTAAGAGAAATCTTGCGCCATACCTACCATCGAGTCGTATACAGCTGTATCACCGTGTGGGTGGTATTTACCAAGCACATCACCGACCACGGTAGCTGATTTACGAAAACGAGAAGAGTAAGTGAGCCCCATCTCGTACATGGAATATAAAATACGTCGGTGTACAGGCTTTAATCCGTCGCGCACATCTGGTAATGCTCGAGAAGTAATAACCGACATCGCATACGCGAGGTAAGATTCTTTCATCTCGGCAATAATATCGACAGGGCGGATACCTTCTTTTTTTTCTTCTACTGGTTCTTTATTATCTTTGGCCATTTTCAGTTGTTGATTTTAATTGAATAACATTAATACCTGTGTTTTCAGATATACTTTTTGCATTATCTTCGATAACCGCATTATAACTACCAGCAAGCTGGCTACCAAATTCCACGAAAGGCCTTGCACTACGCTCGAGTTCTATCTGTGTTTCAGCAGTTTTTAGATTATGCTTAAGCGTCATAGTCCAAAGACCAAAAACAAGCAAACTAAAAACTATCATACTCACATGCAATATGTGACGTCTTTCTTTTATAGGCAAATTTCTTAAACGATGGATAGTATTCTTCATAAAATATTTTTACGCAGCTTGTAATACGACCACTTCTCCCTCTTTACCTTCCAAATCTTTTCTTTTTAAGGTTATTTTGTCCATATTTTCTGCCTTTTCTTGACCTATCTCTTTCAAAAAAGCTTTCAGGGTATTGGCATCAAAATCCATAGGTATGATTAACTTTGGTTCAAGGGATGAAGCGAGTTTTGCTGCAGCTTTAGCATCAAGCACAGTATCGCCACCAACTGGAACAAATAAAATATCTGGTTCAGTGATAGATTCAAGAGCATCTTTTGACAGATTTGCGTCAGACAAAGCACCTAAAAAACAAATATTTATACCATCTACTGTAAACCAATAAATTGTGTTTACGTACTTTTTAGGTTTTGTAATACCTTGAGACAAAATACCTTTAATAAAAATTTCTTTTACTTCGTAATCTCCAGGACCCCGCACGACAAAAGGCTCGCGTTCGCCATAAACAAGCTGGTCTATGCCATTATAATCAGGATGATTGGTACTCATGAATGCGATGTCCGCACCGAAACGAGCGTTTATACCAGATTTTGATTCACGGCTGACTGGGTCAAGGGCAATAACCATCTCCCCTTGTTGGATTTTGAAAAATTGTTTGCCAAAATGTGTAATAATCATTACCTTGCATTGTAGCATATTTTTTGTTAGTCTAACAGTACTGCCTAACCGGCAGATCCGTCGTAAAGGCGGAATTACAAGCAGGATTTAGGGTAACCCTTACAAGCTTAGTTCCAATTTGTGGAAGGCGGTAAGAACCTAAAGACCCAGATCCGCTTTGAGCGGATTTTTTTAATTTATGCAAAAAGAACAAGTATTAGTAGAAGAAGAAAATGTGGTATTGAAGGCTATCGCTGACCGCAGCCAAAACAAGCCCGAAGTGGGCGCTTTGGTCGAAGGTGCAGTTATAGCAGTAAAGAAATCCTCAGTATATGTGGACCTTGCACCGTTTGGTACAGGTATCATCTATGGCCGAGAATTCATGAGTGCTAAGGATATCATCAAGAAGATTAATATTGGTGATAGTATCAAAGCAAAAGTAGTCGAAGCTGAGAACGAAGAAGGATATGTAGAACTTTCTCTCAAGGAAGCAAAACAAGCACTTGCTTGGAGCGAAGCTGAAAAAGCAATCAAGGGCAAGGCTGTACTAGATCTTGAAGTAAAAGAAGCAAATAAAGGTGGCCTCATCCTCGAATGGCAAGGCATTCAGGGCTTCCTACCGGCTTCACAACTCAAAGCAGAACACTATCCACGCGTTCTTGATTCAGACAAAGATAAAATCTTAAAAGAATTAAAGAAACTTGTAGGTGAACGTATCTCTGTGATGATCATCTCTATTCTGCCAAAAGAAGGCAAACTTATTTTCTCTGAAAAAGACAATAATCCTGAAGAAAAGAAAGAAATCCTTAGTAAATATGAGGTTGGCGATGAACTAGAGTGCGAAATTGCAGGTATCGTAGACTTTGGTGTCTTCTTGAAACTTGAAGATAACTTAGAAGGTCTCGTGCACATCTCTGAACTCGACTGGGGACTTGTAGAAGACCCTCGCGCGATGTTTAAGGTGGGTGAAAAGGTGAAAGCAAAAGTTATCGAAATCAAAGAAGGTAAAGTATCCCTTTCTATCAAAGCTCTCAAAGAAAACCCTTGGAAAGAATTTGAAGGAAAACTAAAGAAAGGAGATATCATCAAAGGTGTAGTCATAAAATACAACAAACACGGTGCTTTGGTATCTATCAAAGAAGGTGTGGCTGGCTTGGTGCACAATTCTACTTTTGGTAGCGAATCAAAGCTACGAGAAGCTCTAGAACTTGGCAAAACCTACAACTTCCAGATAACTCTCTTTGAACCAAAAGATCACAAAATGACTTTGGTTTATCTAGAACAAAAGTAATCTGAGGCCAAAATAAATAAAACCCCGACATTACGTCGGGGTTTTATTTTGTGTGTTTTATGCTTCAGTTTTTACTTCACCTAAATCTGCCGGGCCTATAACCTCCATAACTCTCATGACTTTCTTGGCATAATCAGGCACGATAGATGGTGGATTGTATTTCTCAAGAATTTCTTTATTAGTTTTGTCTTCGTAGTGGTGCGCAGTATTAGGGTTGTTGCCACCCAAGTTGCGACCAACAGTTTCAATAGCCACGTTAAAGCTAGTGAAACCTATTTTACAAGATCCCCAACCAAATGGATTCCATTTCTTTTCAGGGGGTAGTTTTTTACACAAAGCCTTACCACCAGTGGTCTCAATTACAGAAATAGCAGGCAATAGACGCCAATCAAGATCGTTTGCCTCTGCTACCTCAATAAACTTCTCACCATAACCGGCAAGAGGCATTTTTCGGGCTGCAAAGTAGGCATCGATGGCACTTGCACGCATTTCTCGGATTTTAGCATCCTCATCTGCTACTTGGTTAAGAGCGAGCAGGTCGGACACTTCAGTATTTGTTTTTTGGAATAATGCAATCTGTGGACCAAAGGTCAGGTCGGTTTTTGAAACCGGTACGCCACCTAAAGGTAGAGTAATCGAGACCAGTGGTAAAACAATGAAAGACTCCACAAATCGTATTAATTTTTTCTGTTCCATAGTGAGCGGTTATGCTCCGCCAAACGCCATAAAAGAAAAAACCCTTATGTCATAAAGGCTTAACAAGTAAGCGGTTACAACTAAGAGTTATGTCAATATAGTAGCATCTTTCGAATAAAAAGTCAATAGTTATGCCACATTTTTTTCGTATGTCAAATCTAAAATATGTTGAAAAATAAGGCTATTTTTAGATTAAAACATTGACAAAAAATCATATATATATGGTAATTAATAAAGCCTTGTAAGCTCTAACAGTAACAACACCCCTACCCCACCCCAAACCAAGCCTGACATAGAGTCTCAATATATCCACATTTGACAAAAACCCAAAAATACAGTATTTTTAGCTTAAATTCAACCCCAGTTTTTACCTTAAAAACTGGTTCACTTCTTTAAAAATAGCCATGGATAAAACAGAAAAACTCTGCCACGATGGATACTGTCGTGATGGCGCCTTTATGGTAATTTTCTGCGAAAATAAAATTACTAAATATTTTTTACTTGGTAAAAGAAAGGATGACAATCTATGGGAACTCTTAGGTGGAGGGTTTGATGTACGTGACAATAACCCAAAAAACGCTGCTGTGCGTGAAGTATACGAAGAAGGAGGCATCTCCTTTGAAGCAACAAGCAGAGTGGTGTTTTTTGCTCACATGGTACAAAAAGTACCTCGACTTGGGGAAGGTGAAATGGGTCATGTTTTTTTCTTTTACAAAAAGGTTCCTGTAAGTTTTTTGAAAATGGAATTCAACCCATCCGAAGAGTCGACAGAGGTCAGGTGGCATTCGTTGGAAGAAATACTTGCAATGGGTGAAAGTGAGTACAGAACATCCACCCTTAGAACAATTTTACGTTTTTTACGTTACAGAGAAGAAAAAGAAGTACAATTTGGAGTACTACGAGAAAAAGTAAGATTCAACGGCTACGAATTTTAGCCCAAACCAAAAAACACACACCCGTGATGGATTTAATCCGTCACGGGTGTTATTATTTTAGGCATGAAATTAGTCGTATTAGCTGCTGGAAAAAGCACCCGTTTTCTACCCCTAACTGAAACAACCCCAAAACCCTTAATACCACTTGAAGGCAAACCCTTAGTCGAATACACCCTCGACCTGTGCCTGCCACACATAAACGAGATTATTTTTGTCATCAATGAATCCTTGGGGCATAAAGTAGTCGAGCATTTTGATAATACATACAAAGGAGTACCCACTCGATATGTCGTACAAAAAACAGACTCAATGCCTGGCACACTAGGTGCTCTCTTGTGCGCAGAACCTCACCTTGATCTTGAAAATTTTGCTATTTGCAACAGTGATGATTTATACAAAAGAGAAGACATTGATAAGGCATTCTTAAGCAAAGAATGTGGCATGGGTCTCACCACTTCTAAAATGCCTTTTCAATATTATGGAGTAGACGTAAAAGATGGATTTATACAAGGATTCCGACGACACGAAAAGACAGATGAAATGGTTGAGGACAAATTCGTCAATGGTTTTTATATTTTAAATAAAGAGATTTTTTCCTTTCCCCCTGTTGGTCTCACTGGTGGAGAGTTTGGTTTACCCCAAACACTTTTTGCCAACCTCGACAAACTACCCTTAAAAGAGTTTGTCTTCACCGAGTGGGTAGCGGTAAATAGTCCCGAAAATGTACCTGCTGCAATAGATTTTATAAAGAGGAATTATACAGACCCCCTAAACCCTTAAACTTAACATTAAATTCTGATTTGAGTCTAGACAATACTTCGACAAGATGCTGCTCGGCAGTAGTAATATTCTTTTTGAAGAACTCGTTATTTTGCTCAATACCAAGCACGCCATACACTCCAAGTGTATGAAGGAGTCTCACAAGAGATATAACCAGAAAGTATTTCATGAATGTACCTTGGTCTTTTTTGTCTCCGAATGATTCCCGATAAAAATGAATCAGCTCGTTTTGA
>JBKBJD010000007.1:0-12428 GCA_046294035.1 Minisyncoccia bacterium | reverse complement strand
ACTACCAAATTCTCTGTGCGCGGACATGAATTTGATTTAGCAGGAGAGTGGCCAAGAATTGATTACCGAGATACGGTTAAAGAAAAAACTGGCATCGATATACTTTCTGCTAGTCTCGAAGAAATGGAAGAAAAAGCACGTGAGCTCGGCATCAAATATGAAGGTGCGAATCGCGAAAGACTTATTGATACCCTATGGAAGTATTGTCGTAAGACTATCTCTGGTCCAGCTTTTTTGGTACATCATCCAAAAATAGTTTCTCCTCTTTCCAAATCATTGCCTGATAACCCAGAATTGACTGAACGATTTCAGCCACTGATTGCTGGTAGCGAACTAGGAAATGGTTTTTCTGAACTCAATGACCCAGTAGATCAACGTGCGAGATTTGAATTACAACAACAACTGATAGAGCGTGGAGACGATGAAGCCATGATGCCTGAATGGGAATTCGTAGAAATGTTAGAACATGGCATGCCACCTACTTGTGGTTTTGGTTTTGGCGAACGTTTTTTTGCAGTCCTTGCCGGAGAACCTATCCGTGAGACGGTAATGTTTCCGCTTATGAAGCCTCGTGGTGATGGAAATATTAATCAATAAATAATTTAATTTTATGAAATTTATCATCAAATGGATCATCGGTGCATTGGCATTCTTGGGTGCTGCCTACATCGTGCCTGGTATTGAAATAGAAAGTTTTTATATTGCACTTATTGTAGCTTTCGTTTGGGGTGTGATTAGTGTTTTTGTAAAGCCGATTTTGCACATCTTTGCTTTGCCAATCACTATATTGACCTTGGGCCTTTTCTCTTTTGTTATCAATGGCCTCTTGTTCTGGTTTATGTCTAGTTTTGTCAAAGGCTTTATCGTAGATGGATTTATTTCAGCAGTATTTGGGGCTATTGTTGTGTCTCTCTTTGGGTGGCTTGGCAGGTTGCTTTTGTTACCAAAAGAAGAAAACTAACAAAGAGCCTAAAATATAAAAAAAGCCTTTATAATAAAGGCTTTTTTTATATTGTTTATCCACAGTTTTACCAGGGCAGGGTGTTTGCGTGTGCTTGGCAAGTGGTGTACAATGTTAAGCAAGTGGGAAAAAGTGGGAAATTTAGTTTTAATGTTTAAGTGAGGAGTATTACACAAAATGCTTATCGGCGAATATACACACTCAATAGATGAAAAAAATCGCATGTCGTTGCCGGCGAAATTTCGTACGGAACTCGGTAAGAAAGTTGTTATTACTCCAGGACTTGAGGATTGTTTGTTTGTGTTTGGGGTGAAGGAGTGGGCAAAGGTAAAGGCAAAACTTTCTAATTCAGAATCCGACTTGTCTTTCTTGAAGTCTGATCAGCGTAGTTTCAACCGATATATATTCGGTCGAGCTGCTGAAGTCGATATCGATTCCATTGGCCGTATTTTGTTGCCGCAGTTTTTAAAGGAAAAAATTGGGCTTGCAGCTAGTGCGGTGGTGGTAGGTGTCGAAGATCGTGTTGAAATTTGGCACGAAAAGGCTTGGGAGAAGTACAAGGCTGATATCGAAAAGAAGGTACCAGGATTAGCAGAAAATTTGTCCGGTAAGTAAAAGTTTATGTCCACAGTCCACGAAAGTGTTCTTTTAAACGAAACTATATTGGGGCTTGATCTCGATGAAAAGCAAAAAGCTTTGGTTATCGATGGTACTTTCGGTGGTGGTGGTCACAGTTACGCGGTTTTGGCCAAATACCCGCTAGTAAACATCATAGCTTTAGATCAAGACGCCGGAGCTTGGGATAGAGCTAGAGAAAAATTTAAGGACTTCTTAGATAGGATAGAATTTCGCAACCAGAATTTTCGTGAAATAGCTCATCTTGATGTTGTGCCGAAAGCTATCATGCTTGACTTAGGTCTTTCTTCTGATCAGTTAGATATGGTCGGTAGGGGTTTTAGCTTCAGAAAGAACGAACCATTACTGATGACCATGGAAGCTAACCCAAAAGAAGACACCCTGACTGCGTATGACATCGTAAATACATGGAGTATGGAGAGTATTGAAGCTATCTTGCGTGGTTATGCAGAAGAAAAATTTGCCAAGCGTATAGCAGGGGGTATAGTCACCGCTCGAGAGATAGCACCAATTGAAAATACATTTGATTTAGTGGCAGTCATTGAGGACTCGGTTCCGGGTTTTTATAAAAGAGGCAAGATTCATCCAGCTACCCGTACATTTCAAGCACTACGAATGGCCGTCAATGATGAGATCAATACACTAAAGCAAGGTCTTGTTGGAGGGTTTGAGTTATTGGCCCCCAAAGGCAGATTTGCGGTTATTAGTTTTCATAGCGGTGAAGATAGAATCGTCAAAAATTTTTTTAAAGAAAAAGTACAAAACGGGGAAGCAATTTTAATAAACAAAAAACCAATTATACCTACACGAGAAGAATTACAAGTAAACAAAAGGTCGCGGAGCGCAAAATTAAGAGTTATCGAAAAAATATAAAATGCAAACATTTAGCAAAAAAATAAAAGAGAATTCCATGGTCGCTTCTTTGGAAGACAATATAAATGTGCGCATGCGTATTTTTCAAGGTATTGTCGGATTATTTGCCCTCTTGATAATCTTTTACTTGTTTTTACTTGGTAGTTCTGTGATGAACGTAGTAGAGCGTAAGACCCTCGAATCAGAAGCACATATGCTAGCAAATGAGATAGGCGCCCTCGAGCTTGAGTACCTGCAAATATCAAATACAGTAGATCGAGAGCTTTCTATTCAAATGGGTTTTGAGGAGATCGCTCAAAATTTCGCCACTCGAAAATCCGCAACTATGATGTCTAAGAAATTGGCGAAAAATGAAATCTGATTTCAATACACGTAGCAAAATCATTGGTCTATTTTTTATACTTGGTGCTTTGGTTTTTGGGGCCAAACTTTTCTTTGTGCAGATAGTGCATGGCAGGATGTATTCTGATTTGGCAGATAGGCAATATGTTACCCCCGCTTCGGATATTTTTGAGCGCGGGGATATTTATTTTACTTCAAAAGATGGAGCACTTGTATCCGCTGCCACCCAAACTCAAGGCTACAAACTAGCTATTGCTCCAGAGAAGATAAAAAACACAGATCAGGTTTTGGCTTCTTTGCAGACAGTTCTGCCTGAGATCAATGTTGATGATTTTAGAGCAAAGGCTTCCAAGAAGAATGATCCATACGAAGAAATATTGCGTGGAATGACTCGCGAAGAAGCGGATAGGATTTCTGCTTTGAAATTAGCCGGTGTACAAATACACAAGGAAAAGTGGCGTTTTTATCCAGGGCGAAACCTCGCAGCTCATAGTCTTGGCTTTGTGGCTTACAAGGGTGATGAATTAGCTGGTCGTTATGGGCTCGAAAGGCATTATGAAGATGTGCTCACTCGAGATAAAGATAATCCTTATGTTAATTTTTTTGCAGAAATTTTTTCAAATATCAATGAGACACTCTTTAGTGACGAGGTGCGTAAAGGTAACTTGGTAACCACTATCGAACCAAAGGTGCAGACATATCTCGACCGTACTTTAAAAGAAGTGAAGACAAAATACGACATAGACCAGGTAGGTGGCATTATCATGAATCCAAAAGACGGTTCCATTTATGCTATTTCTGCTAAACCCGACTTTGATTTAAATGATTTTAAATCGGTCGAAAATACATCGACTTATAGAAACCCGTTTGTTGAAAATGTGCTTGAATTTGGTTCGGTGGTAAAACCACTTGTGATCGCTTCAGCGCTTGATGCAAAATTAGTGACTGCGGATACGACTTATGAGGACCGTGGTTCCGTGATAGTAGAGAAAAAAGAAATTTGGAATTTTGACAAAAAGGGCCGTGGACCGAACACGAGTATGCAGGATGTGCTCAATCAATCACTCAACACGGGTATGGTCTATGTCTACAAAAAACTGGGCAAAGAGCGTATGCGAGAGTATTTGCTTTCTTTTGGTATCAAAGATAAAACTGGCATAGATTTACCAAATGAAACGAGTGGGTTGGTGGCAAATTTAAACTCACCTCGTGAAATAGAATTTGCCAACGCTTCCTTTGGCCAGGGTATTGCAATGACTCCTGTCGAGATGGTGCGTGCACTCGCATCTTTAGGTAATGGTGGAGTGTTGGTTACTCCCCACTTGGTGTCTAAGATAAAATATGATGACGGGACAGAAAAAGTCATCGAATACGAGAACAAGCCGACAAAAATCAGCAAAGAGACTAGTGAGGAGATTAGCAGAATGTTGGTAACCGTTATGGATAAATCACTCAAAAATGGTACCGCGAAAATGGAACACCATTCGATCGCAGTAAAGACTGGTACAGCTCAAGTTGCTAATAATCAAGGAGGAGGGTACTATGAAGACAGGCACACACATTCATTTTTCGGCTATTTTCCAGCCTATAATCCAGAATTCATAGTGTTTCTTTATGCCGTGAATCCAAAAGGAGTGCCATATGCATCACAGACTTGGGCAGACCCGTTTATTGATTTGACCAAGTTTTTACTTAATTATTATCAAGTACCGCCAGATCGGTAATAGACCAAATATTGCTATGAAAAATCTTTTCAAAAAGATAGTTACTAAGATTTTGATTATTGAAGCCAAACTCGTACTTAAAAAGTATAATCCAAAGATAGTAGCTATTACTGGTTCGGTGGGCAAGACTTCGACCAAAGATGCTGTGTATACTGTGCTCTCCAAATTTTCCTATGTCAGAAAGAGCGAGAAGAGTTACAACAGCCAGATTGGTTTACCGCTTACTATCTTGGGTATACCAAACGCATGGAATGATCCATTAAAATGGCTTGGCAATTTGCTTCGTGGGCTCTGGCTTATAATGTATCCACACAAATATCCTGCATGGCTTGTGCTCGAAGTCCGAGTGGGTAAACCAGGTGATATGGCAGAGACTGCATCTTGGCTTCGGACGGATATCGTGATATTGACCACTATACCTGAGATACCGGTACATATAGAATTTTTTAATTCACGCAAGCATCTTGTCGAAGAAAAGGCGGCACTTATAAAAACACTTAAGAAATCTGGCACACTCATCTTAAATAGGGATGATGAAACTGTCTTTGATATGAAGTCCAAGACCAAAAGCATTGTGGTGACTTATGGATTTGATAAAGAGGCCACTCTCTCGGGTAGTGAAGTGAATATTTATTATGAGAACAATGCACCTAAAGGTATTACTTTTCGGGTGGACGAAGGTGGTAAGAGTTTGCCTGTGGTGATGGAGGGTGTATTTGGTAACAATCATATATATTCAGCCTTGGCGGCGCTTTCGGTGGCATACAGTATTAATCTAAATATTCTCGAAGCTATCGATGCATTGCGTCAGCACATGACTCCGCCTGGTCGAATGAAGGTATTGTCTGGTATCAAAGATACTATCATCATTGATGATAGCTATAACTCTTCGCCAGTGGCACTCTACGCAGCGCTTACTACGCTTGGTGAAGTGAAGGCTACACGCAAGGTGGCTGTATTGGGGGACATGTTGGAACTTGGTAAACACACAGAGGAAGAACATAAAAAAGCAGGTAAGATAGCAAAAGAAAATGCTACATTTCTGATAGCAGTAGGACCACGTGCCCAGTCCATAGCAGCAGGTGCGCTCGAAGCAAAAATGGCCAAGGGTAATATATATACATTTCAGAATTCAAAAGAAGCCGCAACTTTCGTGCGTGATTTTATTGAGCCTGGGGATGTGATATTGGTCAAGGGGTCACAGGGGGTGCGCATGGAACGCGTAGTGTCTGAGATTTTGAAAGATCAGGCTAATAAAGCAAAACTTATTGTTCGTCAAGAAGATGAGTGGCTCCAGAAAGACTAAATAACTATATTTTCATCGAAGACTTTATTTTATTCATGGTCTCTTTACCGAATTCGCTCAGGAGTATTTTTCTCAATCGTCGCATGAGAATAATAAAACCGATAATGATAAGTCCGGAGAACATGACATTGTGCAGAGCGCGAGAACCAGAAAGCACTTTTTCTAAACTATGGGCAAAATAATACCCCAGACCCATTACTAGTGGTACGTAGACCGCAAGCGCCAAGAAATCAATTTTTAAGAACTTCTTAAATGGCACACCGACTCGCGCCGCGGTGATGGGGCCTAATGCGCGTAGCTGGACCAAAAACCGAGATATAAAAATTATTTTCATAGCATGCTTTCTCAGAAAGCTGTCTTCGCTATCGATGTCAACGTCGAGAACTTTATGGAGGAGGAAAGTGACGAGTTTATGCCCCCTCTGTGTAAGGTAGTAAAGCAACGAGTCTATGGCCAAGAAACCTACAATCAAAAATAAATTTATTTGAGTAAAAGATATGATGTCTGGTCGTAGATTCGCCATGTAGCCAAAATATAAAAGAAATATTTCTTCAGGTATGGGAGGGAAGGCGTTTGCAAAAATCGCTATCGCAGTGAACCAGGCAGGCGAGAGGTTCTCGATCGGCAGATTCGCAAGGGGTAGATTTTCCATCGATATATTATATAGGAGAGTAGAGTACGGTATGTATTGACATTTTTTGTATTTTAGGTTATTTTGAAAGGTGAAATTCACACCCACCTCGGGTATTCTCTTCATCCAAAATTCTTTTCAGTATGCAAAAATTAATTGGCATTTTTTGTGCCGCTTTTGTCGTGTGGATCACGGTTATTAACCGTGATGTTTTAACAGAAACCTACACCCCGGATTATTACTTATTTCCGGATCGTAATCCGAAATACGGCATCATGTACAAAAAAGTTGAATCATATGACGTAGAATCTGGGCGTAGGAGCCTTCCCAACCAAAAAGACACATTCCTTGTAATAGCCATGAAAGACGGCTATTACAATATTGAATACTCGTCTTTTAGCGGACTACTGTCCCCAGTTACCTATGTATCGCGCATGAATTTTTGTCGTTTAGGAGGGGAAAGCTATCTGGTTTTTGCTGATCATAGAAAATTACATGTTCTGTCGGCAGACAACGATACTTTGGTGTTTCAAAATAACACCATAAATTGGTTACCGGACAAAATAAATCCCGTTGGGGACTCAATTTATCTAATGAACGACACGGCACAGATAAAAGTGCCAAGATATAAAATCTAACACCCGTTTCGGTTGACCCCTTGGTGATGCAAATCATCTTGGGGTCTTTTTTTGTTTCTATCTAAAATAACAACGCCTGTCTTTTTTTGGAGACAGGCGGCTTGTTTTGTTTTTTGTTTAAGTTTTTGGCGTTGATGGTGTGGTTGGTGTCGGTGGAGGAGGCACCTCGGCATTGTTAAAAGTATCGATTAAAAAATTGGCTAATGGATCATTCGTTGGCTGGATTTCTATACCAGCGGGAACGAAATTTGCGGGGGCCGTGTTCTTGGATTTGTCTGAGCCAAGATCAGGGCAGGGGGTTGCGCTGGGCAACCCGTGAGGCATTAATTTTTCTTTTGCCATGGGTTATATAAAGGTTTAGTGAAAGAAGAATATTCAACTAACCATACAATTATTTTAAACTTTCGTCAAATATAGACTTTCTGGTCATTTATGTTAATTTATTTTTTGAATTCACTCCCAAGCCAGATTACCTTAAAGCTGGGTTTCTTTCCATCAAACAAAACAACCAAAAAATGAAAAATCTTTTTATTTTTTGCCTTCCATTTTTTTTGGGTTGCACCATGCGTAACCCATACGTGCTTGCCCCGGTTGATGGTGGTTATGATCTTGTCAAATTCCAGGAAGTTTCCTGGGACAAAAGACAGATCATCATTGGTTGTTATTGTGGCAGCCAAAATCTCGTTCTTTTTTACGAGGGAAATTTATTGGTAAAAAAGGAGCAAGTTTTTTGGTTTGCTCCCATGAAGGACCCTCAAGGGAATTTTATGTTGTATGAAAAATTTGGAAATGACACGATATACATCGTGTCACCAGAAGGTGTGATGTACGACACTCGTATAAAGAAGAAATAAAAAAACAAAGAGACAAAAAAAGCCGCTTAGTATAATAAAACGCTAAGCGGCTTTTATATTTGGATCAATATCTTTTTTTGTTTTTATCTGGTTTTTCGAAATGTGATGTATTACTAACCTTTGCACGAACTTTTTTTGAGAACTACTAATCATGCCGACCAGCGCCTCGCGGACTCGGCGCTCCGCCCTCGCCCCGTTCCGCCTCTCCATTCTTTTTCTTTTTTCGCGGGGGGATTTTTTAAAATTGTATGGGGCGGAAACGGGGCTCGTTGTGGGTTTCCACAGTTAGTATTATAATACAATAGTGTTCTGTAGTACAATAAAAGTTATAATTGAAATGTGGAAAAAAGTGCTTCAGCTAAAAAGTTGGGTTTAAATATAAAAAAGATTCGCCTTGCTAAAAAAATGTCTCAAGGTGATTTGTGTCGAGCGTTAAATGTTGATCGTGCATATATGAGTAACATTGAGAATGGTAAGAAAAACCCAACACTTGCCACGATTGAGAAAATCGCCAGCTCCCTTGGAGTTTCAATAGATAAATTGATGAAATAATTTTATGAAAACTTCCAAAAATAAAAAAATATTGAAAGGAGCTTCACTTTTTTCAAGTGCCGGTATCGGAGAGGCTTTTTTCAATGAAATAGGGATAGATATTGTTGTTGCGAATGAACTTTTAAAAGATCGTGCGGAGCTTTATTCCAAGCTATACAAGAATACAAAGATGATAGCTGGAGATATTTTGGACAAAAAAGTTTTCAAGAAAATTATTGATTCTGCTAAAGGGGTTAATTTTTTAATTGCAACCCCACCATGTCAAGGAATGAGTGTCGCGGGAAAAAACAGAGATCTCTTTACGATGCATCAGGATAATAGAAACCTTTTAGTTTTTAAGGTTATTGATTTTATAAAAATTAAAAAACCTGATTATATTCTTATTGAAAATGTACCTAATTTTCTAAAAGTTAAATTGCCTTTTAAAGGCAAAATGCTCCTACTTGAGGAAATATTAGACAAGTTGTTTGGAAAAGAATATGTAATCGAGGGTAAGGTGATGGACACATCGGAGTATGGGGTACCTCAAAAGAGACAGCGAGCTTTGATTAAAATGCATAAAAAGGGGCTTCGCTGGGATTGGCCATCAAAAACAAAACCGATAACTGTAAAAGAAGCTATCGGGCATTTGCCAAGTATTGAATCAGGAGAAAAAACCAATATACCTTGGCATTTTGCAAGAAAACATGACAAGAATCATGTCGCTTGGATGAAGCACACCCCAACAGGGAAATCTGCTTTTGAAAATAAATATTATTATCCCAAAAAGGCAAATGGTGAAAAGATTAAAAGTTATATGACAACATATCGCCGTATAAAGTGGGACGAACCTTCTCCTACGATTACAATGAGAAACGATGCGATTAGCTCACAGTTAAATGTTCATCCTGGGCGGAAGCTAAAAGATGGAACTTATTCCGATGCTAGAGTTTTGACCCCAAAAGAGTTAATGATTCTTAGCTCCCTGCCTGAAAATTGGGATATTCCAGAAAATATTCCTGAAACACTCATCCGTAAGTGTTTGGGCGAAAGTGTTCCTCCTCTTTTGCTTAAGAAAGTTGTATCTGGAATTAAATAATTTATGACACATAGAGTAGAAAAAAATAAATGGATACTGTATAGACATACGAATAATTTCGATCTTATTACTGCTGTCGCAGTAAATCTTAAATATTTCTCAAAAGCCTTAATTTCTAAAGAGGACAAATTAAATCTGCTCCTCAAATTGAAGGATTTGGCTTATTACAAGGAAAGAAATCCAGAACTCCCTTTAGATTCTATTAACCACAGAATAAATACCCTTGCCTACTATATGTTTGGTTATAAAGACAAGGTGGATGGGCAAGACCGTTTTCTTTTTAGCCCACTCGGAAACTTATTTTTAAAACATATAGATAAAAAAGAAAATCTTAGTAAAATTTTCTTAACAATGCTCTGGGGTGTCCAATTTGAACATCCGCACGGTGGATCAGATAAAGTATTTCAACTATACCCATTTAGATTAATTTTTAAATTGCTATCTGATCAAAGGTTGGACAAGAGATTGTACGCATTTGAGGTTGCTTATGTACTAGTGTTTGTTGAAAGTATAGACAGTGAAGATTATGAAAAATTAGTTAGTGAAATACTGGAAATTAGAAACTGGGATAATGAGAAAATTAAAGAATCCTTGAAACAAGATGGCCATGTTTATGTAAATTCAATATATGAATGGGATTATTATGTTAGTGAACTATTCCAAAACGCTGGAATTGTAAAAAAGACTACAGGGGAAGTTGTATGCAAATTACTGCACGGGAAAAGTACTTATAGAAAAGTGACGAAAAATTTTGTTGAACTTAATCCATCTTTAGAAAAACTAGCGAAAGTACTGATTGAAAAATATCCTTTTGATGAAAAACCATTAAAGCTTGATGACCCAGAAAGATTAAAGATTGACGTAATAAAACAAATATACAATTTTTATCCGGCGGAATTATTAACAGAAATAGGAGAAAAACAAGATGAATTAAAAGAAGGATTATTAAATCTTGCTAAGTTTATCGAACAATACTCTAACAATAATGACGGTGCGGAAGCGTATTTGTTTGAGGATATTCTCACCGATGGATTTAATATGTTTGTAAATGTTGAAGCGAAAAAAATCGGTGGTGCTGGTAATGCTGACTTGGAATGTCTGTATATAACCAAGAAAAAGAAATTTGCAGTAGATGCAAAATCCACAAAAAATAAATTGTCTGGTCTAAATGCGGGCAGATTAGCTGAACACCGCACGAAAATTGGTGGAGAATATACTATTGTGGTCACACCAAGATATGTTCCCGCAGTGTTGCATGATATAAAATCATCACCAATTGTAATCATTAGGGCAAGTACTTTTTCAGAATATCTATACAATCATATCGATAATGAAGTTAGATACATCGATTATTCAGATTTTGACAACATCATCGTTAATAATCTTGGAAAAGACATCAGTCGAGATATATCGCTACTAACATTAGAGAAATTCTCTGTTAAAAATTAATTATGAGTAAACCGACAATTAAAATAACAAACGAAGACAATGTTAAACTAATGGCAAGATATGAAGATAAATACTTTGATCTAGCAATTGTTGATCCGCCATATGGGATTTTAAATAAAACCAAACGAGGTGGTGATCATAAGTTTAATATGGAGGAGTATACCAAATGGGACATTAAACCCGACGATAAATACTTTGATGAACTTTTTCGTGTTTCAAAAAATCAAATAATTTGGGGTGGAAATTATTTTGGATACATCTGGACAAAAAATAAGTACAATAAATGTTTTATAATTTGGGATAAAAAACAACCAGAAACCCTGAATAATTTTTCTATGGCAGAAATGGCATGGACTTCATTTGATAAGCCATCAAAGATTTTTAGACTGAGCGTAATGAAAAATAGAAATAAATCTCATCCAACACAAAAGCCTGTTGAGTTGTACGAGTGGATCTTAAAAATGTTTGCAAAAAAGGGAGATAAAATACTAGATACTCATCTAGGGAGTGGGACAATTGCGATTGCGTGCCATAACCTTGGTTTTGATTTAACCGCGTGTGAAATAGATAAAAATTACTTTAAAAAGGCAATTTCAAAAATCAAAGAAAGAATACCAGAAATTATTTTAGATTAATCCTCTGAAATGCTGGCAGGAAAAGTTTAGCGATTAACTACTATTTGTGTTTCGTTTTATCAACGAGCACGAAGGTTTTCGCTTTGCCTCCGTGAGGAGGAACACGATCACCTCTAGACAATGTAATTTCAAGAGTTTTTGTACCCTCGACTCTATACTGTCCAGACTTTTTAGCAGTACCGCCTGTTTTGACTTTGGTCATAACAATCGTTTTGCTTAATCTGATAATCCAGGGGCTTATCGAACCTCTCGCCCCCTCCCTAAGGCTCGTAAGAGCGCTAAGGAGGGGGAGGAGGATAAGTTGATCCCCTAGAGGACAGTATCGGCACCCCGACTATCCCGCCAGCATTTCAAAGGACTTGCACAGATATTATACAAGAATTTTAATTTTCACGGGAGCCCCGCCCGCGGTCCCTTCTGCCCTTCGCGGGCGGGATGTGCGCGCACTGGGTGGGAGGGGCAAGCACATAAGCATTTGAGCCTCGGGCATTTCCGCTAGGGCGTCCATGACTAAAGGATGAGCGCCGCCGTAAACCGAAGCCACAGAAATCCGTAGCGGAAGCGACACCACATACTCTCGAATGAAAACGAGGAGAGGGGTTGTGCGAGGGCGGACTCCGAAGGCACATAAAACGAAGGCAAAGACTCTAAATGACCTCTAGACGAACAAAAGCACCGTAAACCCTAGATAACCACTGCGAGGAGGAGCCCGACGCTGGGGAGAGGAACACTTCCTCTCCCCAAACGGA
>JBKBJD010000006.1:4409-12557 GCA_046294035.1 Minisyncoccia bacterium | reverse complement strand
CTCTGAATTTTTCTTCACCTAAGTACTGGGCAAGCATTCGTATCACTGAAGCTCCTTTTGAGTAGGAGACCGCATCAAATATCTCACCGATTTCATCTGGGTGATGGACTGGTATTTCTATGGCGTGTGTATGCTCCAAGGCATCGAGACGGAGGGCTACACCAAAGTCATGGTTTGCAAATTGAGTCCATATATCCCACCTTGGAAAAAGTTTATCAACCGCTAAATATTCTATATACGATGCAAAGCCTTCATTGAGCCATAGATGAGTCCACCATTCCATGGTTACCAAATTACCAAACCACTGATGCGCAAGTTCGTGTGCAATCACGAGTGCTATCCATTGCTTATTAGCAGTTGCAGTTTTATCTTTATCAACTAAAAGCATTGATTCTCGGTAAGTGATTGCCCCCCAGTTTTCCATTGCCCCTGAAGCAAAGTCTGGAATAGCGATCATGTCAAGTGTGTTTAAGGGGTAGGTAATATCAAAATATTCTTCATAAAACTCAAGGGTTTTGACTGCACATTCTAGGGCAAAGTCGGCTTGGTGTTTTTTGCCAGGCGTAGTATAGACGCGCACCAAGACATCGCGCTTGGTCTTTGCTTCAATGTATTCAAAGTTACCCACCAAAAAAGCAAGTAGGTAAGTAGACATTTTTGGTGTGGGGGCAAAGCGCACCACCTCAAATCCTGATTCGTGTTCTATTTTTGTTACTGGTAGTGTGTTGGAAATAGCAGTTTGCCCACGAGGCACTATGAGTGATACGTGAAAGATAGATTTATGAACTGGCTCATCAAAACAAGGGAAAGCACGACGAGCATCGGTAGCTTCAAATTGTGTCGTTGCTAGATGGTGCACCTTACCCTCATATACATAAGAGCTTCTATAAAACCCTCGCATTTTGTCATTTAAAATACCTCGAAAGGTTATGTGTAGAGTATATGTACCTGGGTTTAATACTTTCGGGAACGAGAATATTGCAGTCTCACTAGCTTCTTGGTATGAGATTGTGCCAAATAATTTGTCTTTTTTAATTTCCACTGAAACCGTCTCTATTTCTATTTCTTTTGAGTGTAGGGTTAGTTTTTTCTCAGGCTTAGTGATTTTTATTTTAATAGTTTCCTTACCGCTAAAAGTAAAATTCTCAAGGTCAGGATGGAGCTCTATGTCGTATTCTAAAGGGATGACATGTGTCGCCAGGCGTACTTTGGTCTTTTTATTCATTCTTTTATTTTGCATGCAAAAATGATAGCATAAACCATATGTCTTCTCTAGTTGACAACGAAAATCAATTTAACGTCAAGATAGCCTCTTTTGAGGGGCCTTTTGGTTTGTTACTATCACTTGTTGAGTCTCGGAAGCTCTTTATAAATGACGTGTCTTTGGCTCAAGTAACTGAAGATTATATAAATTATGTAAATAGCATATCCAAAGAAGACAAGGAAGAGATAGCCAATTTTATTTTAGTTGCAGCGACGCTCATTCTTATAAAATCAAAGTCACTTTTACCTGACCTGTCTTTGTCCAAAGAAGAGGAGCAAGATATAAAAAATCTAGCCGATCGCTTGAAATTATATGAATTATACACTGGGCTCGCCGTAGAGATAAAAAAGAATTTTGGTAAGCAAATTATCTTTGCCCCAGAAGAACGCAAAAAAGATTTACGAGTGTTTGTGCCTGATGCGCAGATTACAGCATCTAGTATGCATGATTTAGTGTACTCACTACTCAATAAAATACCAAGCAAGACAAAGCTCCCAGAAGTTGAGGTAAAAAAGGTGATCAGTATTGAAGAGATGATTGACCACCTTACCACCCGTATTGAATCAACTCTGAAATTTAACTTCAAAGAATTTGCCGGTGGTACCAAGACCAAAGAAGAGAAAGTATTTGTAATTGTCAGTTTCCTGGCAATGCTCGAATTGGTACGCACTGGGATACTTGAAGCAGTCCAAGATAATAATTTTTCAGATATTATAATTGAGAAGCAAACACAATCATATGAACTTAGTGAATAAAATAGAAGCAATATTGTTTTACAAAGGTGAGCCGGTGTCGACCAAGTTTTTGGCAAGTGCTCTGGGTGCATCGAACGAAGATGTATCCCAAGCCCTTCTAGAATTGCGCGCAAATCTTTCAGGGAGAGGTATTGTCCTTTTAGAACATGAAGGCGAGTATACGCTCGGTACTCATAGCGAGATGAGTGACATTGTTTCAGCAATACAGAAAGAAGAATTAAATAAAGCACTTTCAAAAGCGAGTCTTGAAGCTCTGGCGATTATTTTATACAAAAACGGTGCAACGCGTGCTGAGGTAGATTATATACGTGGAGTTAACTCTGGTTTTACTTTACGAGCCTTAGCGGTACGTGGTCTTATCGAAAAAATGATTGATCCTAGCGATGCGCGCCGTACATTGTATAAACCTACATTAGAACTCTTGTCTTACATGGGTGTCCCAAATATCGAATCACTTCCTGAATTCGACACCCTCGCTCAAAGATTGCAGGGGCTCAATACAGAAGAATCTAAAGCCGAGAATGAAATCTAAATACGAAAAAGGGCTTTTTATAATACTGTTAATTTTTTTATTGCTTGGTGGAGCTATTGGCTATTCGTATTGGCAGATAGACCAAGCAAATAAAGAAAAGATTGCTATAGAGGAGAATTATGTGCTCAGAAGCAAAAACGCTTTAGCTCTATTAGACATAGAAGCAAAGTCTTTTGCTGTTTATGATTTTACAATAAACAGAGAACTTTATAGCCATAACGCTGACATAGTTTTACCACTCGCTTCTCTAACAAAAATAATATCGATACCTCTTGCCCTTAAGGCAAATTCTTATGACACGCTGATAACCGAAGAATCTATAAAGATGCCAGGAGATGATAAACTTGTAGTAGGAGATGTATGGGATAGTAGGGAACTTGCTAAATTTGCTTTAGTCATTTCTTCAAACGATGCTACCGAGGCTTTGACTGCACGTATTCCCGGTATTGTGACTATGATGAATGAACGAGCGAAACGTTTTGGTGCCAAAGAGACGATTTTTTTAAACACGACAGGTTTGGATATAGAAGACCGTCCAGGTGCATTTGGTACAGCTAGAGAAATGAACATCCTGTCTTATGCCGCACTCGTTAACGATAGGGAATTGTTTGAAGCTACAACCCAAAGATTTTTTGACACTAATTCACGAACCTTAGATTATTTGGTTGAAAACACAAATATTGTGGTTGATCAGCTATTAGGCACGGTCCTTTTTTCTAAAACAGGTTATACAGATCTAGCTGGAGGGAATCTGTCTATTATATGGAAAAATAAAGAAGGTCATGATATTGGTATTACAGTTTTGGGCTCGGGTTACGAAAGTAGATTCACGGATATGGCAAAAATAGTAGAAGCACTGTATGATATACCATATGCGTCTCATTAAAATCCTAATAATAGCTTTGGTATTTTTTGGAGCAATCTATCCAAATTTAACCAAAGCTGAAGTCATAAATACTGGTTTTGTTGAAACCAATATTTGGTACTCAAAGGAGCCTCTGGTTGAAGGAGAAAAAGTGAAAGTTTATACACTAGTATTTAATCCATCAAATAAGAACTTCAAAGGCACTGTATCTTTCTTTGATAAAACAACCTTGTTGGGCAAGAAAGATTTTACCGTTGGTGCGTCTACTGCCGAGACTATTTCTGTCGATTGGTTGGTCACAGTTGGTGGGCATGAAATATTTGCCAAAATAACCAACCCTCGTTTTGAGACTGGGGCTGGTCAATACGAAGAAATATATTTAGCTCAAGACGAGACGGAGAGGAGTGTGCGCACGGTTAGTAAGAAAATTCCCAATGTAACCGAGGTGAAAAACAAAATTGATGAAGCTTTAGACTCTGGACTTTTGCCCATCCAAGAAGCCAAAGAATCTGTCTCGTCGGCAATTCCAGACACAGTAAAGGGTCCAGTGAATCAGGTGCTTAATCAAGTAGAATATGTGCGCACTAATGCTTTCGAGAGCATCGACTCTGAGAGAGTAAGCACCAAAGCACGAATTGATAAATTAGAGAAGGGTAGTGAGGTTGTGCCAGAGAAAAATGAAGATGATATAGATGTGTTGGTAAAAAAGGAACAAGAATCCAAGAGTCAAATTTTAGGTAGTGCTAAGGCTCCGCTTCAATATGTATGGCTTTTCTTTTTGACCATAGCTGGAATTATTTTCCAATACAAAGTGGTATTTTATATAGTACTCATTTTGGCTTTAGTTGGGATAGTGCGTTTGATCATCAAAATCCTGCGCTGAGTTTGTCTTTTGATAGGAATTCTGTAATATAAAGACATGCTAAAAAGAGCCTTGGTTAGTTTATTGCTAGTAATTTCTGCGCTCACTGCTCCGGTCTGGGTATCTGGTTTAATTTTTCTTTTTGGTATTGTGTACTTTCGTTATTTTTGGGAAGGGGTAATTTTTTTCTTCATTTTGGACATATTGTACGGAGCTAGGCTTGTGCACTTTGACGGATATTTATTCGTCTCTACCACCTTAGCTTTTTTAAGCGTCCTGACAGCTGAAATAATCAAACAAAATTCACGCTTCTACATCCATGAAAAATAGATTATTTAAAAGCAAAAATAAATACAGTGTGATGGTGGACCCTGATGAGATTTTCCTCGATTCTCAAAACCTCGAGGGTTTTGATGCTCAGCAATTTGAGGGTCGTATTGAAAAGCCAATATCTCGACGTACCATCATCGGAGTAGGAGTATTTTTCGCAGTATTTGTTTTGGTCTTTTCTGGACAATTATTCAATCTACAAATTAAAAAAGGTGAGAGTTATTATAAACGTAGCGAAAACAACACCTTAAACCAAATTATTATATTTGCAGAAAGAGGTATTATCTATGATCGTAATGGTGTGGAATTAGCCTGGAATAGCAAACCAGATACTGCAGAGGCTGGTGTTTTTTCTACTCGTGTTTACAAGACACCAGGATTTTCGCATGTACTTGGTTACCTGTCGGCTCCAGCTAAAGATGATAAAGGTAAATTTTGGCAGACAGAGTACATAGGTAAAGATGGGCTCGAGAAAATTTATGCAGAAGATTTGAAAGGAGAGAATGGAGCAAAGGTGATAGAAGTTGATGCTCATGGCACTATTCACTCTGAAAATATTGTGAATACTCCAAAGCGTGGGGCTGATTTGTACACCACCTTAGACGCACGTTTGCAAAGTGAGTTGTACAGACTGATAGCTGAACATTCCACCACACATGGTTTTACCGGAGGGTCCGGGGTGATTATGGATATTCACACAGGTGAAATTCTGGTATCAACTAGTTATCCTGAGTACGACCCATTAGTATTGTCAGAAGGTAAAGATACTCAAAAAATAAAATCATATTTGAATGATAAAAGGAAAGTATTCTTGGATCGTTCTATTTCTGGATTATATGCTCCTGGGTCTATAGTTAAACCTTTCTTTGCTCTAGGCGCTTTAGCTGAAGGCATCATCGACCCCTACAAAGAAATTCTTTCAACTGGTTCCATATCAATACCGAATCCTTATCGAAAGGGTGAAGCCACAATTTTTAAAGACTGGAAAGCTCACGGATGGACAGATATGAGTGAAGCAATTGCGGTTTCTTCAGACGTGTATTTCTATGCTATTGGTGGTGGTTTTGAGTCTCAGAAAGGTCTTGGTATCGCCAACTTAAATAAATACGCACGACTTTTCGGTATCGGCGAAAAAACTGGAGTCGATTTACCTGATGAAAAAAGTGGCAATATACCTAGTCCAGAATGGAAGTTAAAAGCTTTCAAAGGTGATCCTTGGCGTATTGGGGATACGTATCATACCTCTATTGGACAGTATGGTTTCCTAGTAACCCCACTTGAAATGACTCGCGCCACAGCAGCATTAGCAAATGGTGGTACACTTCTTACTCCTCATTTTGTACACAGGAAAGGGGAAGAGTATCCTTCTCGTAATATTAACCAAGAAAATATGTTACCTGTATACTATGAAAGAGTGTATGAGGGCATGAGAGAGGCTGTGACGTACGGCACAGCAGCCACCATGAATGTGCCATACGTCGAAGTGGCTGCCAAGACGGGTACAGCACAGGTCGGTATATCAAAAAGCAAGGTAAACTCTTGGATTATTGGTTATTTTCCATACAAAAACCCTAAATATGCCTTTACTGTTATGATGGAATCCGGTCCAGCTGTGGGTACGGTGGGCGCAGCTCCGCTGATGCGGCAGTTGCTGGATTACATGGCTATATATACACCTGAGTACTTTCAATAAAGCCACCCCCTTTACAAATCACTTTATATAGTGTATAATATAAAGGTGAATAAAGTAAAGAATTTTCTATTTAAAGTCTCTAATGCGCTTTTCGGCACCCAGGGTATCTTATTGGTGCTTTTACTGCTTTTTTTGATTGAAATCGGTTATATCACTGACGGTGTTTTGGGCCGTCAATTTGCACTTAAAGCGGCAGTATTACCTAGTATTCTAATCGAAGAAACAAACCAGCAACGTACACAAAACTCTCTACCAACACTTTCGGTAAACCCTCTGTTGGTGCAAGCGGCGCAAATGAAAGCTCAGGACATGGCAAATCGTGGTTACTTCTCGCACGACACACCGGATGGTAAAAATCCGTGGTATTGGTTGGACCAGGTTGGCTATACTTACAAATTCGCAGGCGAGAACTTGGCTGTTAATTTTACTGAATCCACCGATGTCACTCGAGCTTGGATGAATTCTCCTTCACACAAAGAAAACATTGTGAAAGATCATTATACAGAGATAGGTATCGCAACCGCTTTGGGTATGTACAAAGGCCGAGAGTCCATCTTTGTGGTTCAATTTTTTGGCACACCCGTAAAACAAAATACATTTTCAAAAATTTTACCACAAGCCAAGACAGTCAAAAAAACACCCGTCACCAAAACACCTACATCTTCTGTGGTGAAAGAAAATACATCTCCGCTCAATGATAAAAAACCCACAATTACTGTTTTAGGTGAGGATATTGAAACCAGCACAAAAGAAGTGGTGGTGCCGAGTAATAAAATAAATATATCTCTAGGCGCTTTTCTCGGTCTGGTCATTGTGTTATTTGCTTTGCGTAGTTTGATTGCGCGCATATCTTTTGCTCCGGTATTACGTAGTCTCTTTCTGATTGCTGTCATAGCTGGACTGATCTACATAAACGAAAATGTACTGCCAGCGCATTTGCTGTCTAACTTAGATAGTTATACGTTTTGGGTCTAAACCCAGGCTGGATTTAGACATCTCTCTTTGGTATAATATCTCGCATGCAAAAGGCGAAGATATTTGTTGTGTTTGGTTTCTGGATTGCGGTATTGCCGTATTTAGGTTTTCCTATATTTCTCAAGAATATATTGTTTTCAATTACAGGCCTGGTGCTAGTGTATATTGGTTTAGTTTTGCGTTCAAAGATGCCAAAAACACAGACAAAGAAGTTTGATAATTTTTCAGAAAACACATGGCACGAAAAACCTATCCCAGTGCGACCCCTGCGTCAAAAACTCGAATCTATTAAAGAAAAAGTAGCAGATATTAATAATACTTTTTAAAATTACATGATGAATTTTATAAAAGAAAAGAAATGGCTGATAGGGCTCTTGCTCGTGCTTGTCCTAGGCTTTTTCTTTTTAGGTGTTTTTGTTGGTGGAAAGTACAGTGCATCAATCGAACGTTTTGTCCCGCTTTCTACTATTAGTGCTGAGCAGAAGCCTGGGGTAAATTTTGCTTCCTTTTGGAAGGTATGGAATGCAATCGATGAAAAATATCCTGGTGCAAGTGAGGCTGATGATGAAGAACGCGTATACGGTGCCATCAAGGGTCTTGTCGGATCTTTGAAAGATCCGTACAGTAATTTCTTTGATCCGTACGAGACAGAGCTGTTTGAAGCAGATATTGCGGGTAATTTCAGCGGGGTGGGTATGGAGGTGGGCCTGAAAGATGGTATCTTGACTGTCATTGCGCCTCTTAAAGACACACCGGCTTATAAAGCTGGTATAAAATCTGGAGACAAGATATTAAAGATCAACGATACGGTGACCACGGATATGACAGTAGATGAAGCTATTAAACGCATACGTGGCGAACGCGGTACTACT
>JBKBJD010000006.1:0-4399 GCA_046294035.1 Minisyncoccia bacterium | reverse complement strand
CTTAACCATCTTTCATGAGAGTGATGTAGAACCAAAAGAGATCAAAATAGTACGAGACATAATAAATGTACCTACCCTGGATACAGAACTTCGCAAAGATGGTATTTTCGTTATCCGTCTCTATAGTTTCTCAGCAAATTCAGCTGAACTTTTCCGAAATGCAATAAAAGAATTTACTGAATCAAACACAGATAAAATGTTGCTTGATTTGCGAGGTAATCCTGGTGGATATCTCGAAGCAGCTGTAGATATGGCTTCTTGGTTCTTGGATAATGGCAAAGCAGTCGTTATCGAAGACTACGGTGCAGGTAAGGAACAGAACAAATATCGCAGTAATGGTTATGATATTTTCAATGAAAACCTAAAATTTGTAATTTTGATTGACGGAGGATCAGCGTCTGCTTCTGAAATATTAGCTGGTGCTATGCAGGATTACAAAAAAGCTAAACTAGTCGGCACAAAAACATATGGAAAAGGTTCGGTGCAGGAGGTGGTCGAGATAACCAAAGACACCATACTTAAGGTTACAGTCGCAAACTGGCTCACCCCAAACGGTAACTCAATTAGCAAAAAAGGCCTCACACCAGATTATGAAGTGAAGGTGACACCTAAAGATCTTGAGAACAAGAAAGATCCTCAACTGGACAAAGCCGTCGAACTTCTGTTAAATTGGAAATAATAAAGTTATGAAAGTTATATTCTTAAAAGATGTGCCGCGTGTGGGTAAGCGCCACGAGGTAAAAGAGGTGAATGATGGCTATGCCTTGAATTTCCTATTGCCCCACAAAATGGTGGAGCTGGCTACCCCGAAAGCTCTAAAAGAGCTTGAGATTCGCAAAAAAGAGATTGTTGTGGAACGACAAGTTCAAGAAGATCTTCTTTTGCGCAACATGGAAGAATTGAAAGGGAAGACCATCACCATCCGTGCTAAAGCGAACGAAAAGGGCAGTCTGTTTTCTGCTATCCACAAAAAGGAGATTTTAGAAGTTATGCGTAAAGAGCATAAAGCTACCCTCTCAGAAGAATCCATGGTGCTAGAGAAGCCGATAAAAGAAACAGGGGAATTTAATATCCCAGTCGTGATCAAAGACAAGAAGTCTTCTTTCACCCTCATTATCGAGGCACTCTAGACTATTTCATAAATATATTGTAATATATAGACAGTTACAAAAAGGCCTTAATTGGTCTTTTTGTCTGTCTGTTCTTTTATTTTTTCATCAAAAAAAAATCTATTTGATCATGAAAAACCTGATCCTTCTTCCGTTGTTGCTTATTTTATCCCAAAATACTTTTGCTCAGCAAAAGTACGAAGACAAAACCCCGCAGTCTGCAGTTTCTGCAGAGTACTCGCTTTGGTATAATATAATCAACCAATTTGACTATGTGGCAACCGATTCATCTTTTGGGAATACGGTCCGAGAAATTGCGTCATTCGACGGTATAAAAATGCAACTAAGGCGTGGTACCGGCAACCTGGCGGTGATAAACGCCTGGGAGTATCGTAGTATTAAAAGCGAACATGGATCTCTCTTCCTGTATATTTTCCATATTGAAAAAAACAAAAAGGAGATCATATCCCTTCGGCCGATTGACGGTTATAAAAAAGTGCGACTTTTTTTATCGCCCCACAATGCCGAACAGTCCAAGCTTGATGCATACATACCGAACAACGTCGCGAACAAAGAGATAACAAGAATTGAATTAAAATTTTAAAGCCACCCGGCGAACCCAAAAAAAACAGGTAAGTCGCTTTAGGGTGGCTTTTCTGTTTTTGGTGCGGAAAATAAAAATCCCCTTGCGGGGAAGTTTATTTTTTAGAATTTATTTTACGTGCACTACTTTGTTGACCTTGGTGCGTCCGTTGAATGAAGTCTTGCGAGTAGATCCGAATTTGACTGTGCCAGACTTTAAAGCAAAGAGGGTATGATCTTTACCCATTTGAACATTTTCACCAGCCAAGATTCGAGTCCCGCGCTGACGTACGATGATAGACCCAGGCTGAGCCTTTTGACCATCAGCAAGCTTGGTACCGAGGTACTTTGGCTGCGAGTCTCTTAAGTTTTTGGCGGTTCCGCCGGCTTTACGTGTTGCCATGTTGTTTTATTGATATAATTAACTAGTCAGATCAGTATATCTGAACATATGGAAAAAAAACAATTTTATCAAAAGCGACCCAGGTAAGGACTTCTTCATAACTCTCATTGTCATCCTAGTGGGTTTGTTGTGTTTTGGGCTTGGCAGACTATCTGTCAGCAAAAGACCAAGCTTAGATATAATATATAAAGATTTAAGTGCCCAGGCCCTCCCTGGAGCCGAAAAGGCGAGGGAATTCCTAAAAACCAACCCAAGCCTCAATATAGAGCTTGCGACCTCAGAAAAGGCATTTTTTGCCTCTAAGCGCGGTAAAAAATACTACAGCTTAGATTGCAGTGCCGGTAAGAGCATCAAGCAAGAGAACAGAGTGTATTTTGATACAGCTCAAAAAGCAGAAGCCGCAGGGTATTCTTTGTCTGCTTCTTGTGAGTAGTAGGGAGTAAGTATGAAAATATATAAAGGGCCTTTTCAAGCCCTTTATATAAATACTATATACGTCGCACAATATATCTTTGGTAAATATCTATACAGGTAATATCTAGTACAAATAAGGCTTTTACCAAACGCTCCAGAATAGATTCTCTATCCAGGCCCAGATGCCTGTAAATGTGAGTCCATAGTATCTCATTACAACCATTACAATAATGATGACGACGATGAGCTCAAGAAAACCTCCTTGCTGATTTTTTAAATTCTTCTTCATGTAAATAATTTTAAGCTAATTCTTATATGGTGGCAAATAAAGCATTGGATCTAAATATGCATTAGTTGCAGCTAGTGGTTGGGTCAATGTTTTGCCTGCGCACGATTTCGAAGGTACAGTTTGTACCCCTGCAGCGCTACCTGCGTACACAGTCAGGTGTAAGTGTGGGCCTGTGACTCTTCCAGTGGCTCCTGAGTATCCAATCACTTCACCACGACTCACTTTTTGGCCAGTAGATACTTTGGCTAAGGATAGGTGTCCATATGTCGCAGACAATCCGTTATCAAATTCTACAAAAATCCATTTTCCAAAAGAAGCTCCTGGGCATGTAGTATCAGTATCACCAACACCACCTATAACACCATTTGCCATGGCTTTGACTGGCGTACCCACAGATGCTCTAAAATCCACACCGCTGTGACTTCCTGATGCATACAATCTCTTGGCTGCGACGGTTTTACCAAAGAGCTGGGTCACGTACACATTATCAAGCGGCCAAGACAGCACGTTCCCGGTAGGTAGAGTTGATGGGTCTAATATAAACTTTAGCTTCGATTCAAAATCTCGAAGTTCTTGTTCTAGGGCTATTTTCTTTGCAGTCTGCTCTTTAACCAATTTCTGATAATTAGCTTCGCTATTTTGAGTTTGTTTTAATAATGTATTTTTTTCTTTACTATTTTGCTCAACGATTTTTTTTTGATCAGCTAATTTATTTCGCAAATCTTCCAATTCAGCCCTAGCTAAAGTAGCCTCATCCCGAGTATCTACTAGTGTGTTTTTTATAACTTCAAGCTCCCCTATTTGGTCTAAAATTTTTTCGCGGACAGTAGACATGTTGTCGATATCATTCCATATCATTGTAAAATCATTGCTTGTCAGCAGCGTGGAGATCAATAAACTCTCGGATTCTAGTTCATTTATTTTTCTTATTTGGGCTCCTATCGCCTCTTGGTTGTTTGATATTGAATTTTCTTTTTTACCGATATCTTGGTTTAAACTGCTTATTTTTAGATTAGTTTTCTCAACCTTTTTCTCGGTTAGTGCGATGTCGGCATTTAATTTTTTCTTTGTCACATCTAGTTGTTTTATCTGGTTAGCAAGAGAGTTTTTCTGCACACCGATACTATTTAGCTCAGCTTGGTATGCTTTTATCTCTTGCTCAAGACGAGCAATGTCATTATTTTTTTCTGATATTTTACTCTGTAATTCATCTATTGTTTGAGCAAAACTAGCACGCACAAAAATACCACAGACCATGACAAATCCTGCTATGATTAGTAATCTAAACCAGTACTTTTTGTAATCTCTTGATGGTTTCATTTTTGCCTAATACGGTAGCAATAATAAATGGATCGGGTGATCTATCTTGGCCGGATAAAGCAAAACGCACAGGGTGCAATAATTCACCACGAGACGGCAAAGTATCTGCATAGTGCATTAAGACTTCTTTAATTTTTTCATAACTGAAGTCAGCTTCATCGATGTTTTCAAGTAAACGTCTTGCTTCTTCTATGTGAAATTTAATCTGCTTCATGTCAGTGTTTTTATACTGGAGCTGTTCTTCTCGAACTTCCGGCTCGTATAACAAGAAGTCAAACTCCC
>JBKBJD010000067.1:0-1001 GCA_046294035.1 Minisyncoccia bacterium | reverse complement strand
ACAAGAAGTCAAACTCCCCTTTACTTGACAAATCCTTTATATCGTTGCCTTTGGTTATACGCTCACTGATCATCGGGGCCATTCGTTTCTGTACATCAAGAGGTAGTCTTTTTAGTTCGTCTGTCAAAAAACTAGATATAAAAGATTCAAGGTGCTCCCCTTTTAATTTGCGGATGTGTTCTTTGTTGAACCAGTCTAGTTTTTCATCATTCATAGTGGCTCCAGCTTTTTGAATTCTTGTTATATCAAATTCTTGGATTAGCTCTTCTCGTGTAAAAACTTCTTTTTCGTCTTTTGGGTGCCAACCAAGCATGGTCAAAAAGTTGAACATGGCTTCTGGTAAGTATCCCTCATCTCTGTACTCTAATAAGTCCTTTGCACCATCTCTTTTGCTTAATTTTTTCTTGCCACCTGGAGCCATAATGTGTGGAAGTGATACGAAAGTAGGTGGTTTTTTACCAAGAGCTTCATACACAGACAAAAATTTTGGAGTTGAGGCTATAAACTCGCTTCCTCGCATAACATGTGTGACCCCCATTTCTATATCATCGACAATATGTGCAAAATTGTACGTTGGGTAACCATCACTTTTGATTAAGATAAAATCATCCAGAGCCTCTGGGCCAGCAGACAAATCCCCAAAAACTACATCATGCCAGTTGGTTTGTTTAATTTCTGGTATTTTAAAGTTGGAACAATGGTGTTGAAAGACTATTTCAACTTCTAAAATTGTAAGAAAGAATGCAGAGTAGTAAATGTTAAAAAAATTACTACATTCGTATCTTAATATATATTGTACTATAATGGAAAATAGAAAATTAGAGGTTTATACGTTCATAGTTCATCCTAAAAGAAAACCTACACAAACTGTAACCTTAGAAGATGTATATGGGAATGACCTGTATCTAAAACTTAAGGAAAAATTTGCGGATTATGTTGATACATTCCCACCCAAAAACCTAGATGGTAAAACAACAAAAATTGAAAAGATTCAGAAAGAG
>JBKBJD010000066.1:0-1576 GCA_046294035.1 Minisyncoccia bacterium | reverse complement strand
AGGTTTACACAGTGAAAGTAGCTGCTACTACATCTGTGCTCAACAACAAGTGGCTTACAGCTTCCTTGGCAAATTTCCAAGTTAGCAACCAGGTGCGAGTACATGGTATGATAAACGCAGATAATACCATCGACGCAACGGTAGTGCGCAATGTAAGTATACAATAAAACACATACAATAAAACTCGACTTTATTTAAAACACCCCCATTTCGGGGGTGTTTTACTGTTTGTTTGAAGGTCTTTATATTTTCTGATATAATCTTACCTTGATGAAACAAAAAATTATAAATTATCTGATTTCTATTAGTATTTTGGCAGGAGTTTTCGGGGCATCTTTGTATTTTAAAGATACGGTCTATCATGCATTTGAGACAAATCCAGAGCACCATTTACTGGTCGTCTTTTTCTTGATCGGCCTTTTGTCTGTGTTGGCATCACTTATCTCGCATGTTGCCCGACTTATATCTGTGCCTTCTTTTGTGGTAGCTATATTTTTTGGGTTAGCTTCAAGTTCATTTCTATCACCAATCTTAGAAGAAGAAGCGGCCCTTGGTTCTATTGTGGGTCTTGATGCGGCGCTCATACTCTTTGGCGGAGGGCTTGAAACCCCTTTTAGAAGTTTCAAGAAATTAATGGGTCAGATACTCTCATTGTCTTTCCCGGGTCTTCTCATCACAGCTTTCTTAACATCTCTTTTTATTTACACTCTTTCTGGTTGGTTGGGTTTTGGAGTTTCGCTCATGACTGCGGTCTTGCTTGGTGCAGTGCTTGCTTCTACTGATCCAGCAGCTATCATTCCGATTTTAAAAAGACTTAAGTTTAAAAATCGTGCAGTCAAAGATATTGTCGTTTCGGAGAGTGCTTTTACTGATGTGACCGGGACACTCCTTACTATCGTATTCTTATCGTTTGTCCTAGAGGGTCAGGTTTTTGAATCCATTACAGGATGGTATAAAGCTATTTTTACTGCTGGAAGTGGAATTTTGGTATTACAGAAACTTGTTTTTGGTGTGGCTCTGGGTGTACTAGGTTATGCGCTTCTAGAATTCTTGCTTCGAGTTAAAAAGAAAAATGATTATGGACACGAAGCGGACTTATCTTTCTTTTTATTTGTACCGATTATGATTTTTGCTTTTGCGACAGCTCTCGGGGGCAGTGGATATTTAGCAGCTTTTATCGCAGGTCTCCTTTTCCACCTAACAGATCATTTAAAAGAGACTGAACATTTCTTTAATAACCTGATCGAAGGTTTCTTGAAACCGGTCATCTTTGTTCTTTTGGGAGCGATGGTAGATGTAGGGCAACTCATCAAATTCGCCACAATTGGCCTTTTGATCGGTGTATTGTTTATGCTTATCATACGTCCAATATCAGCCTTTACGTCTCTCATACCATTTAGATATTTTGGTAAAGAAAAAATGTCTTTCAATGATATCTGGTTTGTGACATCTATTCGAGAAACAGGGGCTATCCCAGCCGTGCTCTTGGTGACTATCGTCGCTTTGGCTTTGCCGGGCACCGAAGGATTGCTCGAGATTGGTATGTGGGTCATACTTTGCACTCTTATTATCGCTC
>JBKBJD010000065.1:0-1934 GCA_046294035.1 Minisyncoccia bacterium | reverse complement strand
TACATGTATTTTTTGTAAAATTATTGCCGGAGATATACCTTGTTACAAGGTCTATGAGGATGAAAAGACTCTCGCCTTCCTAGACATCCACCCTGTCAACAAAGGTCACACCCTCGTCATACCCAAAAAACACGCAGTAAATATATATGACATTGAAACAGAAGAAATAGCTGAAGTAGTAAAAACTAGTAAACGTCTTGCACCAATTATCCGAGACACAGTGAACGCTGCTGGTATGAATATACATATGAACAATGAAAAAGCTGGCGGGCAGGCTGTATTTCATGCACACATTCACCTAATTCCAACACACGAAAACGACGGCCTCACCCACTGGCCCAGCCGTGTGAGCTATGCCTCCGAAGAAGCAGAAGGATTGATACAGAAAATAGTTGCAAAAATAAGTTAACCAAGTGCCTTTATTCCAGGCAGAGTACCCTTAGCCAAGAAGTCGAGTGTCGCGCCGCCGCCGGTTGAGACAAAGGTAAATTTTTTCTCCATTTTCATTTCAGAAATCATCTGTACTGTGTCACCACCCCCGATGATGCTTGTGGTCTTTGTGCGAGCAATGAGTTTCAAGAGATCTTTAGTGCTACCACCACCCAAAAGTTCATATTTACCCATCGGGCCATTCCATAAAATCATCTTGGCTTTCTTGATATATTCTCCTAGAGTGCGAGTAGATTCTGGGCCAATATCAAGGATATTTTCTTTTGCCCCCACCTCCTCCACTTTCCGGATCGCTCTAGTACCCCCTGTATCCACCAAAACATCGCTTGGTAAAATTATCTTTTTATTTTTCAGCATACTCTCGGGCACATTCATCGTATGGTCGACGAGCGATACTCCGACAGATAAACCCTTAGTCTCCAAAAAGTCATTAGCCAAAGCACCACCGACATACACATAGTCAGCCACAGCGAGATACTTTTTGATAAGTGGCATCTTGGTAGAAAACTTGGCACCGCCTAATATGAAAAGAAATGGATGCTTTGGTTTTTTAAAAACAGTGCTTAGTTGTTTTATTTCTTCTTCAAGTTGTAGGCCTGCATATCCTGGGATATGTTTAGGAATACCAACGATAGAAGCATGGGTACGATGTGATACAGAAAAAGCGTCGTTTACATAAATATCACCCAACGATGCAAGATACTTACCGAGTTTTGAATCATTCTCTTCTTCTCCAGCAAAACTACGAATATTTTTTTCAAAATTTATTTTGTCTTTTGGTAGCTTAGACAGACGGAAAAACTCTTTAATTACAGGGCCGATATCAGCTGATCCGTCTTTACCCAAATGCATCAATATAATCACACTCGCACCTTTATCTACTAAATACTTTATCGTTGATATGCCTTTTTTAATACGAAAATTGTCGGTTATTTTGCCGTCTATGATCGGAACATTAAAATCCACTCGCACAACCACACGCTTTCCTTTTAAGTTTTTTAAAGATTTAATACTTCGCATGTTCTGTTTTATTTACTATTGAAACAAATTTTTCTGGATCAAGACTATCTCGCCCCACCAAGAAACCATCAGCCTTTCCATCAAGTAAAAAGGCTATTGCATTCTCGGGCGTAGTCGAACCGCCATATATAATACGTATGCCACGAATATATTTCGCACCGAATTTATCATTGAGCACCTTTCGAATAAAAATACTCATCTCCAAAAATTCAGCCGGGGTGGCTGGACGAAGCGCATCTTTGCCAATCGCCCAGATAGGCTCATAGGCAATCACGATATTTGATAACGCCTGTTTTGACACACCTTGTAGACATTCTTCAATTTGATTTTTTACAAAACCAAGGTACGAATGATCTGCATCCCTCTCCGCCTCACCCACACATAAAATAGGTGCGACCTTGGTAGCTAAGGCTGACTTTATTTTTTGATTTATATCAAAGTTCTTCTCACCCAGACTCCTCCTT
>JBKBJD010000064.1:0-2303 GCA_046294035.1 Minisyncoccia bacterium | reverse complement strand
GCAGCTCTCATGAAAGATCTAAAGGGTAAAGCAGATGGCATGGTCGTCAAAGAGGTAGTGGACGGTTTGTTCTAAATTATATGAGCGCAAAAATCCTCGTCACTCATAATGGAGCAATGCACGGCGATGACCTTTTTGCGTGTGCTGTACTGTGCCTGTATCTTGAAAAAAGGGGCGAAGAGTATCGCATCATACGTTCTCGTGACCTAGAAACCATAGAAAGAGGGGATTTTGTATTTGATGTCGGTGGTGTTTATGATCCTCTAAAAAACCGCTTTGATCACCATCAAAAAGAAAGTGGCGGTGCTCGTAAAAACGGTGTGCCGTATGCTTCTTTTGGTTTAGTGTGGAAGCATTTTGGTTTGGATCTTTGCGACGGAGACCAAGAAGCATGGCAGATGATTGATGACCAGATAGCTTCACCTATAGATGCGACAGACAATGGCTTTGATTTATTTGAAACAAAGATAAAAAATGTAGCACCGTATTTCGGCGAACGCACTTTTTTGATTTTCTCTCCGACTTGGCGAGAAGAAACTGCGAATATTGATGATATATTCAAACAAGAAGTCAAAAATATTATGCGGGTCTTGAAAAGAGAAATAGAAGTGGTAAGAGCTAACAGTATCGGCCGAGCCATTATCATGAAGGCTTATGAGGAATCAAAAGACAAACGAATTGTAGAATTACCAAACAATTTTCCTCGGTATTTGTATCAAGACACCTTGTCGCGTTTACCAGAGCCCATATATATGGTGTGTCAGAGTAAATACACAGATTCTTGGAAGGTGGAAGCTATCAGTATTGCGCCCGGAACCATGCAGAGCAGAAAACTTTTTCCAGAGAGTTGGCGTGGGTTATTGAGTGAAAATGGTGAATTGGCAAAAATATCTGGCGTGCCTGATGCCGGTTTTTGCCATCGGAATGGCTTCTTGGCTGATGCCAAGACTAAAGAAGGTGCATTAAAATTAGCTGAGCTTGCATTAACACATAACGAAAAGAAAAATATATGGCGTTCATTGATGAAATAAATTTTTATGCAGAGGCTGGCCGTGGTGGAGACGGTGTGGTGCGTTGGCGTCAGGAAAAATTCATACCCAAGGGTGGACCAGCCGGGGGTGATGGTGGCCGAGGAGGAGATTTTTATGCTGTCGCAGTACGAGACATCGGTATCTTGGCCAAATATAAATCCAAAACAAAATTTGAGGCAGAGCGTGGAGAAGATGGTGGTAAAAAAAGCTTACATGGGGCTCAAGGTGAAGATTTTTTCTTGGATTTACCTGTCGGCTCAGTTATAACAAACACTGACACAGGTGAAGAGTGGCAACTTCTTGAAGAAGGGCAGAAAGTAATGCTTCTTAAGGGTGGCTTTGGAGGTTTTGGTAATGAGCATTTCAAAAGCTCTCGCGATGTGGCGCCCAAAAAAGCTAACAAAGGGGGAGTAGGTGAAGCTGGAAATTTTCATGTTGAACTCCAGATTTTTGCTGATATGGGCCTTGTAGGTCTGCCAAACGCTGGTAAATCATCACTCCTAAATATGATCACTAACGCAAAAGCAAAAGTTGCTGATTATGCTTTTACCACACTTGATCCAAACCTCGGAGATTTTTATGGTTATATCATTGCAGACATTCCAGGTATCATCGAAGGTGCATCAGAGGGTAAGGGCCTCGGTATCAAATTCTTACGTCATGTGAAGCGCACTAAGATGTTGGCGCACCTCGTGTCTTTTGAAAATGAAGATATGATGGCTACCTACAAACAGATCCGCACTGAGCTTGAGAAATATGATGCAGAGCATAAACTTGGCGAAGATGGATTGTCTAAAAAAGAAGAGATAATAATTCTTACTAAGGCTGATACAGTGACACCAGAAACAATCGAAAAGAAAGTGAAAGAATTTAAAAAAATACGTAAGAATGTTTTTACTCTATCGCTTTACGATGATGTTTCAATAAAATATATCAAAGATGCAATTGCACAAGTGCTTGATAAATAGCCTTCCTTGGTTTTTTTTGTATAATGATATTATGACTTCATTTAAAAAAAAATCTAACTTCTTATTTCTTCTTCTATTCTTATTTTTATTTACATTTCCAAGTCTAGTTTCTGCTGGGTGGGTAGAAAGAACATCATCGGGTCAGAGACAGTGGTACGGCGTAGCTTCTTCTTCTGATGGTACGAAGTTAGTAGCTGTTGTTGATAATGGTTACATCTACACCTCTACAGACTCCGGTGTCACCTGGACCGAACAAACAGGCTCTGGGCAGAGGGATTGGTATGATGAAATATCTTCGTCTTCC
>JBKBJD010000063.1:0-2325 GCA_046294035.1 Minisyncoccia bacterium | reverse complement strand
AGTGACGGCGCAAAAATCAGTGATGAAGTATTTGATAGGATTATCTCTCCATTCTCTGATAAAATAGAGTCAAAGGTCCAATGGAAAATGGATATAAAAAACTCAAAATGGGATCAGAATCTTGATTTCATTACATCTGGTGGAGATTATTCAGCTTTTCTAGATATCAAGAAAAGCAAAGAAACAAAAAAAGAAACTCAAGCGACCATCGTGCCAATAAAAAAGTTAGAATAATACTATGGATGAAAATATTGATTTATTAAAAATAAAAATTGAGAAAGCTAGAGAATCCTTACCAAATGAGACACGGGAGGCTATTGATGCTGTGCCCTGGAGAGATGTTATATATGAGATGCGTGAAAGAAAGGGTTATAACTTAAGCCAGCTTGAAGACCTAGAGCTTGAAACAGAACTCGTGCTCTGTGGTCTCGTATCTCCACAGGAATATCCTCAGGAGTTGTCGGTGCGAATGCAGCTGCCAGAACCCCAAGTCCAAGCCCTGGTAGAAGAAATGAATGAAAGGGTTTTCAAAAGAATCCGGGATGAATTAGTACAAAGAATCAATCGTAATCAATCTTTGGGTATTACAAACAACCCAAGCGATACTCCAAAGGAGTCTCCTAGCGTGACTGAACTTAATATCGATCGGGTAGAAGACATTAGTACAATCAAAGAGCAAATACTAAAAGAAGCTGAGATAAAAAAGGGTATGATAAATTCAATTCTAGAAAAGAAATTGGCAAATACCCACACAATAAAACCAGCAAAAACAGAATATTCTCTAGGAAACATTTCACGCGCACCAGATCCTGGTAGTAGTAAAGCAAACTGGAATGACCCATATCGCATAAATCCCGGTGAGTAAATCTGTTTTTGTTTAAAAATATTGTATACTTATAGATAAGTCGTAAGACGTATACACTGATGCAATTTAAAGTGCCACAATTTTTGGATATTGAGGACAAAATTTTTGGTCCTTTTACGTTTAGTGAATTTGTATATCTGGCTGGTGGAGCGGGTCTATGCTATGTAATATATAAAGCTCTTGGTTTGTTGTTGGGTTTTATACCCATCATAATAGTAGGTGGTTTTGCTTTGGCTTTAGTGTTTTACAAACCAAACGGTAAGCCTTTCATTGATATGATCGAATCTGGATTAAAATACGCAGTACAAAGCAAGTTGTATATCTGGAAAAGGAAAGCTGCTGAAAGGCAAACATTTGCTTCAACCACCCCACAAAAAACAGCCAACAATATAAAAGTAAACCCAGAACACACAGTCAAATTAACCGGAAGCAAACTACGCGATCTCGCTTGGAGTTTAGATATTTTGGATTTAAAAAAAGAACAAAACAATGGCAATTAACGCACGAGCAACTCAAGACTTTGTACCCATAAAAGAAGTGAGAGATGGGGTAATCGTACTTAAAGACGGTGATTTGCGTGCCATTGTACTGGCAAATTCGATAAACCTTTCTCTCAAATCAGAAGAGGAACAACGAGCAACCATTATACAGTTTCAGTCTTTTTTAAACACATTGGATTTTCCAATCCAAATATCTGTACAATCACGACGGCTAGACATACGTCCATACTTGCTTTTACTGGAAGGTAGAATGCGTGTGCAAACAGAACCACTACTAAAATTGCAAACAAAAGAATACATGGAATTTATAAAAAACTTCACAGACACAGTAAGTATAATGACAAAAAACTTTTTTATCGTTGTACCATTCACCCAAACAACCGCGCAGGGAAGTGATGATATTTTGTCTAAATTTGATTTCTTTTCAAAGAAAAGCAAAAAAGAAATGGAAGCAGCTGCAAAAATAGATTTTGAAGAAAAAAGGACTCAACTAGAGCAAAGGGTAGGAGTGGTACAGCAAGGATTAGCTAGTTGCGGTATCAAATCAGCGCAATTGGGTAGCGAGGAAGTCGTTGAAGCTTTCTATAAAGTGTTTAATCCTGGCGAGGTTCAAGGTAAAATTGATTTAAACGCAAACGCAAAATAAATCATGGGAATTTTTGATAAAATTTTAGGAAGAGAGGAAAACAAATTTAGTACAAATACTAACGCTTCTGTGCTACCTGTTTTACCCGAAGAAATTTACGAATCAGCTACTCTTGAATTACAAGATGTTATCGCACCATCTGCTTTAAAAATAGAACCAAAGTCTATAAATCTTGGAGACAAAATCGCTCGCACCTTCTTTGTAATATCTTATCCTAGGTTTCTGTCTGATAACTGGTTCTCCCCGATAATAAACCTAGATAAAATTTTTGATGTATCTATTTTTGTACACCCAATAGACACTTCTCTAGCTTT
>JBKBJD010000062.1:0-2367 GCA_046294035.1 Minisyncoccia bacterium | reverse complement strand
CCCAGAACCCGAACCGGTGGCAAGCACAGAGTCTGAAGTGCTAACCATAGAATCAAATACAGAAATTTTAAATATACAAGATGATGCAATAGAAATAGTAGAGAATGTTTTATCAGACACCACACCAATACCAGAGATAGAACCAGAGACATTAGATATCTTGGAGCCAATACACTTAGAAGCTTCTGCTGCTAAAGCTTCTTATACGAACGAGATGTTGTTGCTGGTGTTTGTTCTTCTTAGTGTTGTATTTATTGGAATTAGATTAATTAAAAGGTAATATATGTATATGAAAAAAATATCAGGTTTTATAAATCAAAAGGTAGTTTTGTATTTTTCTTTATTGATTTTAGTTATACATAGCGTGGCCAAATATAGTACAGAGATTGGTTTATGTCCTAGTTATCCAAATAATTGTAATGACGTGTCTTACATTGTTGTCATATACACCTTCATCTTCATTTTCGTCTTTCTGTTTTCTATCATTACTTTCTTTATGAAAGAAAAAGTTGCTAGTTCTTGGAGGTTTTTCTCTGTTTGGGCGGTAGTCTTATCTTTGATACTTATAACATTCTTACCTACATATACCCATGGTTTAGATTTTGTGCCACTGACTAAAGGCACAGGGATTCTCGCATTGTCTACCTTGTATGCTTTCATCTCCCTCATCCTCATTATCTTCAAATCCATACAACTTAGAAATAAAAATTAAAGTCATTCGTACGTCGAACACCCGAAAAGGGGAGGGTTGCAAAAACTCGGATTTGTGGTAATCTAGCGGATATGGAAAAATTTGATTGGAAAAACAAAAATCTATGGCTCGGGGTAGCAGCGCTCCTTGTGGTCATCCTTTTAATAGTAGTTATCTCAAAGAAGCGCGGAGGAGATGAAGTTGCAAATATTGAGCTCACTCCAGAAAGCGCTGAGGTGGTGGCTGAAGCAGAGCCAGCTCCAAAAACTGTACGTCGCCGAACCCCAGCTACCAAAGAGACTGTAGCTCCAGCGAAGATGTCGTATGCAGATGCGCTCGCAAAGTATAAAGATGCACGCATTCAGCTTGATGCAGAATGTCGTGCCGTGCCAAACAACGTCACCTATAAAGATGGTACCGAGATCATGCTTGATAACCGTGCCGGTGTATCTCGTACTGTTACCTTGGGTTCTACCTTCACCATCGGTGCATATGATTTTAAGATAGTGAAGATCTCGAGCAACGTATTGCCATACACTTATCTAGTAGATTGTGGCGACAAACAAAACGTAGCAACCATTCTGGTGCAACGTTAAAAATCTAAATATTTTTTGAACATAAAATCCGGTCTACAGATCGGATTTTGTGTTATAATTTCAATCGTGATAAACAAACATTTTTTTAAAGTACTGACAGTATTTTCAATTATGATCATAATCGGTCTCATCGGCGTGTTTTTGATTTCGGTCTTTGGGCCTGATAGCGAGGCTGAGTCACGCACTTCATTTGCCAATTTTCAGCTAGTGTGCTAGAGTATTCGTGTTCCGCAAAGACAGTAGGCGATCAATAAGTCCTACTCAGTGGTCGATACTATCGCGAAGAATCGCGAAAAGTTTTTGCGGCTTACAAGCCGTTTTTTTTATTTACAAAATATGCCTTTAACAAAAGCAAAGAAAGAAGAAATAGTAAGTAACCTTACAAATGGAATTCAGGATGCCGGCTCTGTCGTGCTCGTGAATTTTCATGGTCTTACTGTGGCTGACGAATCTCTCTTGCGCAAAAATTTGCGTGAGCAGGGTGTCACCTACAAAGTTGCTCGAAAGACATTGATCAAGCGCGCTCTTGCGGGCAAGGCGGAGGGTGAACTTCCAGCACTACCAGGTGAAGTAGCTTTGGTCTATGGCAAGGATGCTATCGCTCCAGCTCGCGAAATTTTTAATTTCGAAAAAGAGCACAAAGGTGTGATGCAAATCTTGGGTGGTGTATTTGATGGCAAATTCGTCGATGGTGCGTACATGACACAAATCGCTACTATCCCATCACGCGAAGTATTGCTTTCAAAAATTGCATTCTTACTCAAGTCTCCTATGCAACGTTTGGCTATCGCAGTTAACGAGGTGGCTAAAACAAAATAATTATTATCTTAGTTATAAATTTATATGTCTAAATTTGATTCATTTTTAAATGACCTCGAAGGAGCATCTGTTCTAGAATTGAACGAACTCGTCAAGGCAATCGAAGAAAAGTTCGGAGTTTCAGCTGCTGCTGTTGCAGCCGCTGGTCCAGCAGCTGGTGCCGCTCCAGCAGCAGAAGAGAAGGACGCATTTACTGTAGTTCTTGCTTCAGCTGGCGAGCAAAAAATCGCTGTTATGAAGGTAGTAAAAGAAGCCCTAGGT
>JBKBJD010000061.1:0-2383 GCA_046294035.1 Minisyncoccia bacterium | reverse complement strand
CGCTCTCCCCCTGCAAGCCATGCAAAACTAAGCGAATTGATGTTTTTTGGAGAAAAATAATACGGCAAAGCAACTATTGTTTCAGGATTTTTTCCTAAAGTAAAACCATCTAGAAGTGCTTGATTGT
Organism: Minisyncoccia bacterium; assembly: GCA_046294035.1. GTDB lineage: Bacteria > Patescibacteriota > Minisyncoccia > Phycocordibacterales > UBA9973 > UBA9973. The sequence goes on along the minus strand of JBKBJD010000061.1, from coordinate 2,256 downwards.
ATAAGATGCCTAAAGTTGGGTCTTTTCTGTAAAACAATACCTCTGGCTTTTCTAGTCCAGTTACGTTTATTTTAGCACCGGTTTTCGTTTTGTTTTCTACATCCTCTACCTCTACCTCTATTTCATTACTATCATCTAAGTAGCTGTTTTTGAAAGAAAATGAGTTTTTCCCAAAACCAGAAGCAGATACCTGCACATTCCCGTCTTTTTTCCAGGTATAAGAAAGGTTACCGGGTTTTACTTTGCCACGTGAAGACAAGACGCTTGGTATAGCGACTACCTTAAAACCACCTTCGCGCGTTACCAAGGCTTTGCCTCGATAAAATGGTGGCACATAAGAATCTGTTGCTTCCCAGAGCATGTCAATATCTGCTGAATTTACAAAAATACTCTTGGTAATGGTGTTACCATTGGTGTTTGTTATTGAAGCAGTTATTTGTGTTCTAGCATCATTCTCGATAGTAAAAGAAAAATTTTTCTTTCCGACGCCGTTTGCACGTTCCTGTCCATTCACAGACCAGACGATGAATACTTTATCTAGGTTTATAGTAAAGCTAGATATTTTAACAGTTACACTGTCTCCGATTTTTGGAAAACTCGGGCTAGCGCTCATACTTACATCAGTGTCTTGTATTTGAGCAAGACTAATTTTAGGTAAAAAGCAAAGCAAAAAAATAGCTACTACAAAAAGTATTTTTGTGGATATGTGACGATATCTCGGCATTGCTTTATTATATCAATTTTTGAAACTAACGGGAACTATTTTCAAAATCTTCCTTCGATTTTTTTATAGAAAGGATTTGCGATGGGTCAGAGGTTATGATTTGGTCTTCTGTGTAAGAAGCCACTATCTTTATGGCTACATGTTTCAAGCCGGCAAAAAATATACCCTCACCCACCCCGGACTCCAGCAGTAAGTATTTTTCTTCATCAGTTAGATTGAATGTCTTTTGGAGTATGTCTATTGTACTAGGAGATTGTTTCAATAGAAGTTGGATGGAAGAGTTGGTAACAATCGGGATACCATATGGGGATTTCATAAAGTCAGCCGCATCTTGAGTAATAGTAGAAAGGCCTAGATAGTATTTGCGCCCTCTCTTTGCTAGAGAGTACAAGAAAGAAGCAGTATCTTCTGATTTCATCATCCACCAAGCCTCGTCGACCACCAGGAGTCGTTTTTTTAGATTTTTTCGAATTGTATTCCAGATATAGTGAGTTACGATATACATCGCAATAGGTTTTAGTTCATCTTCCATATCCCGCACAGAGAAAACCACAAATTTTTTGTTTATATCTACGTTTGAAGGGCGGTTGATGAAAGTAGACCAAGAACCCTTGGTGTACTTGGTGAGTCTTTGAACAACCGATTCAGAGCCTTCCATACCAGATAGCACCATCTCAAAGTCAGACAAAAGAGGCGGTTCAATATTAGAAAAATCAGAATCAGGTGTTATATCTTTGATTGCGTATGTTTCAGAGATAGCTCTATCAACTAAAGCATCTTCTTCGGGGGTTAATCCTCCCAACATCAACCTGAACAAACCAACCAGGTTTATTATGTTTGAGCGGAGTACATCCTCAGGGGTCTCGTCCTCGCGTGGTACTGGTAAATCAAAAGGATTTATATGGTGATCAGAAGACAGAGAAATATTAAAATACCTACCCCCTACCGCTTCAGAAAGGAATTCGTATTCCCTTTCTGGGTCGATTACAATTACATCTATATCAAACATCAGGGAACGCAAAATCTCCAACTTTGTGGCATAACTTTTACCAGAACCAGATTTCGCAAAGGTTACAGAATTATAGTTCTCGAGTGAGAATCTATCAAAAACCACCAAAGAAGAATTGTGCCTATTTATTCCATACAGAATACCTTTATCAGAAGTGAGGTCAAAGGATACAAAAGGAAATATACTTGATAAGGGTGTTGAGTTAAGTTTTTGGTTAATATTTAAAATATCGCTACCTATCGGGATGACGCTTTTAAAACCATCTTCTTGTTGGAAAAGAGCTGGTTTTATGTATACAAGCTTAGACTCGAGAATGGATTTTATTTCATTTTCTATTTTGTATAACTCTAGTTCATTGTCTGCATAAATGGTGATATATACCCCCACATCAAACATTTTTTCTTGTGCTTGGATCAAACTATCGCGTAATGCTTCAAGGTCTTGGTAGGCAGTGTCTAGCATTGGATCGCGCACAACCCCACGAGACTCCCGTACGTTTATCTGACTCTGCACCTCTGCCACC
>JBKBJD010000060.1:2341-2594 GCA_046294035.1 Minisyncoccia bacterium | reverse complement strand
CGATAGTTTCTGGTGGACATTTGGCTGGGATGGATATCACCCGTATTCACCTGGAAGAAGATACTGGTAACAACAAGCACTTTGAAGATACAAATGGAGGATATTCATTGATAGATTTCAATCGTGCGGGAGTGCCGCTCGCTGAGCTCGTGACCGAACCTCATACTTTTGACACTGCCGAAGAAGCTGCATTGGTGGCAAGTAAATTCGCTCGTGAATATCAATTGCTTTTGCAATATGTTGGCGCAGGTGA
>JBKBJD010000060.1:0-2331 GCA_046294035.1 Minisyncoccia bacterium | reverse complement strand
AACTCTCAAAGGCTTATGTAGAAGTAAAAAATTTGAACTCTTTCAAGACGGTAGAAAAAGCTATCAAATATGAAGTCGCACGCATGATCGAGCTCTGGGAAGAAGGACGTGAAGGGGAGATTGTCAAAGAAACTCGCGGTTGGGATGAGGCAAAGCAGAAGACGGTATCTCAGCGCAAGAAAGAATCTTCAGAAGACTATCGATATTTCCCAGATCCGGATTTACCAAAGATGAAGCTGCACGAAGCTTTTGATTTAGAAAAAATGAAATCAGAACTTCCTGAATTACCAGAAGGCAAGCGAGCGAGATATCGTAATGATTTTGGTATCAAAGATGAAGATATTGAGACATATATAAATGACATAGAATTAGACAAATATTTTACAGAAGTTGTTTATAATCTTTTACCTGATAAAAAATTAATTGCGTTAGCTTCTAATTTTATATCAAATGATTTACTTGGTTCTGGTAAATCCGTGGTTGATTTTATTGAACCAAAACTACTTGCAGAGACGGTGATAATGGTTTCAAAAAATGAGTTAAGCTCGAGAGCAGCGAAGGATATAATATTGCAGGTTGCAAAAGGATTTTTAGCAGGTAAAACAATCAGAGAACATGCTGAAGAAAATAATTTATTACAGCAAAACGATGAGGGTGCGCTCAAAGAAATAGTGCAGAAGACAATCGATGCAAATCCCGAAGTAGTGGCGACCTATAAAGGTGGCAAAGAAAATGCCATCATGTCTCTCGTCGGCAAGATAATCAAAGAAACTGGCGGGGCAGCAAATCCACAGATAGTCATCAAGCTCTTGAAAGAACTCATCGTTTAGCTATAATAGAAATATGGAATTTATAGAAACTTACAGATTTTTGTTTATTATTTTGCATGTTTTTTTTGTTGTACTCGGCATGGGTTCAGCGCTCATCGTAGATCTTTTGTTCAATTATTATATCCGTGACCGCAAATTAAGTGACGACGAACACAAAACCTTGAATTTCTTGACCAAGATCATATGGATATCTCTTTCTTTAATTACAGCAAGTGGCTTGCTAGTGTTTTTGACAGACAGCGAGTGGTATCTCGCATCACCAAAATTCTTACTCAAGATGTGCATTGTCTTGGTAATAGCTATCAATGGATTTTTATTCTACAAAATTACCCACAAATCATTGCGGAATATAGAGTTTGCTGATCGCGACGGTTCTCATCCGTTGGTGCGCATGCGTCGATTGTCCTTTGCGTTCGGTGCAGTGTCTTTTATCTCTTGGATGTCAGTATTTTTACTAGGCTCTCTACGTTCTATCCCTCTTAGTCTTGGTCAAGGATTGCTAGTATATCTAGGCTTACTTTGTGTTGGTATCGTCGCGAGTCAATTGCTCGAGCGTCGTATCACTCGTCCACAAGTATCTACCTTTTAAAAAACGCATAGCCACGGTACAATAGAGCTATGCAAAATACAAAGACATTACGAGAGTACATTGCCGAAGCGAGCGAGAAGGGTGTGGCTATTGGTCATTTTAATATTTCTAATTTAGAAGCACTGCATGGTATTTTTGCTGGTGCACGCGAACTTGGTCTGCCTGTTATCATAGGCCTCTCTGAAGGGGAGGAAGGTTTTGTCGGTACACATGAAGCAGTCGCTTTGGTTTCAACTTTGCGAGAAAAATATAATTATCCAATTTTTCTAAACGCTGATCATCATGCGAGTTTTGAAAGTGTGCAAAAATGCATTGATGCTGGGTTCGATATGGTTATTATCGACTGTGCCAAGTTGCCATACGAAGAAAATGTAGCTTTGACCAAACGTTGTGTAGAATATGCAAAAGAAGTATCCGAAAGGACCGGGCGCGATATTCTCGTCGAAGCAGAATTGGGTTACATTGGTTCGGGCTCAAATATTAAAGACACTGTGCCAGAAGGTGCCGGAGTGCTCACTGATCCAGAAGAAGCCAAGCGTTTTGTAGCTGATACTGGTATCGATCTTTTAGCTCCTTCTATAGGTTCGGTACATGGGATCATAAAAAGTGGCAAACCTCATATCAATGAAGAAGTGGCTCGGGAGGTGCGTGAAGCAGCGGGTGTGCCTTTGGTTCTTCATGGGGGCTCTGGGTTGCGTGATGTGGATTTTACCAATGCTATCAAAGCGGGTGTGTCCATCGTGCATATAAATAGTGAATTGCGTCTTGCTTTCCGTGATGCAGTCTCGCAGTCAATCAAAGATATGCCAGAAGAAATAAATCCGGTAAAAATTCTCACCCCAGCAGTGGAAGCTATTAAAAAAGTAGTGATCGAGAGGCTGAAATTGTTTAACAATATTTCATAAAAATGAA
>JBKBJD010000005.1:0-12829 GCA_046294035.1 Minisyncoccia bacterium | reverse complement strand
ACACTATATTGTCTTCGAGCGGTTGGCGCAAAGACTCGATCACACGTTTATCAAACTCTGGAAACTCATCTAGAAACAGTACTCCTTTGTGTGCCAGTGTAACCTCTCCCGGTGTAGGAAATGTACCACCGCCAATGAGTGAGACATATGAAGCAGTATGATGCGGTGCACGAAATGGTGGAGAAGTGACCAACTCACCTCTATTTGCTCCTACTATCGAATGTATTCCAGTTATCTCAAGCACCTCTTCCGGTGCCAAAACTGGCAAGATAGCAGAGAAGGCTCGCGCAAGCATAGTTTTACCTGTGCCTGGTGGTCCGTACATAGCGATGTTGTGTCCACCAGCCGCAGCAATCTCAAGCCCGCGTTTAGCACTCTCCTGCCCACGAATATCTGCAAAATCTGCTCCACGATAGGACACCTTGTATTCTATCTCAGTCGCTGGTTGAGGCTTTATTTTTTGTGTAACAAAATTTTTTTCTTTTTGTTTTGTTTCATCCAGATGCTCAATCACTTCTTTTAAATTCTTCGCTCCATAAATGGTAACCCCCGATATGAGCGCTGCTTCTACTGCATTTTCCTCTGGCAAAAATATTTCTGTAAAACCACCCCGCATTGCTTCTTCGACGAGTGGAAGTACTCCTTTCACTGGTCGGAGAGTACCATCAAGCCCAAGCTCACCGAGAAATATTTTACCCTCTGCATCAAACTCTATGTCTTTAGCTGAAAGCATATAAGACAAAGCTACTGCTAGATCAAAATACGGACCTTCCTTTTTGAGATCGGCCGGAGAAAGAGAGACCACGATTTTTTGATTCGATGCTTTCGGAGATTTATAACCTGAATTTTTTATTGCCGAACTAATCCGATCCTTCGATTCGTCTACCGCTTTATCCGGCAGACCAACCAAACTAAAAGCATGCAGAGAACCTTTGGATATATCAGTCTCCACGGAGACGATGACTCCATTCAATAAATTCACTTGGGCTGAGTATACTTTCGCAAAACTCATAGTGATGTATAAAATGACAAGTTACTTATAAAAACAAAACACTCCAATATGGAGTGTTTTGTAAAAACTATTCGTCGATGTGTTTCTTGCAAGTAGTAGCTGCTGGGTTCGCTTCGATGCGTTTTGCTTCAATCTCCTTCTTGCATATTTTGCAGATTCCGAAAGATGCTTTGTTTAAATTTTGGATTGCCTTCTCGACATTTTCCAACCTCCCCTCAAAGACATCCATCATAGAACTCTTGCCTTCAAAATCTTCAAACCTATCTGCCATGTCATTCTGATCGGATTCTCGGTAGCCTTGATTATTGTCTTGCACTACCTCCCATTCACCTGTCTTTGGATTCATTTTTCCAAGATCTTTCATTTGTTCCAAAAGCAAATCACGTTCCTTTTCCAATTTTTCTTTTATTTTCTTTTTATCTAACATAAAAGTGTCAAAATTTTGATAATCACCTCACTTTAAATCTACACTATTTGAGGCCCCCTGTCCAACCAAGACAAGTGAGGGTTACTATAGCACGCATAGAGGATGGTGCAAGTTATTTTCTTATGTCTCCTGTCGATAGTCGACGCATTACTTCACGAGCGGCTTGTTCAGAACTGGTGATAATGACAGAAGTATCATCTGCGTATATATACATGAGTGCTGGGGTACCGTTGTCTCTATATAAAATCCTTGCATTTTTGTTTTGAACAAAACCATCTTCAAATTTTTTGTTCAATAGATAATTGTTTTCTTTGCCAAGTGGCATACCAAAAATATCATGCACATCATAGAATAGCTTCTCTTCCCAAATAGACATTTCTGGGAAAATATCTTGGAAGGAACGAACTTTTAGCAACACAAAAGGTTCGTTCTTGGATAGGCGCACGCTACCTACTAGTAAATTTTCAGTAAGATCGAAAATAGCTTTCGGAGCACTCCCAAAGGTTATTTCAGCAAAAGAATCCATACCCAAAACCTTTTTGCTTCGAGTAAGATAATACGCTTCAATACCACCTTGTTTAACACTCGACAAAGCCACCGCGCTACGTAAAGTGCCCACAGCTTTTTCTCCGTTTTGGTTATCTACCGGGACAAATTGAGTACGATCAACAAAAATAACGGGTCTGATTTGAGACTCTCGAGAGGTCACATTATCACCTCTCTGCCACAACACATACACCAAGCCAGCTAAAGAAAAAATTAGGAGCAAGGTGCTCATGACAATAAACATTTTGTTTTCTGGAGTATTTGGTGACATGGCTTCTTTTTCTTTCTCTCTCTCTTCTTCGGCTTCAATGAGAGCCCTTAAAGAACCACCCTGATTATCTCCGAGCGCACCGACCATATCATCAGAAAATGTATGGACTACTTTTGTTTTTGATGTTTCGTTGTTTTCCATAAATCCTGTTTATTGTACAGGATGTGGTGCAAAAAAGTTCTTATCGGCTTCTTTAATAGACAGACTAAGTTTCCCGTTTTCTCGATCAACTTTTATGACTTTGACTGGCACTATCATCCCTTCTTTTATTATATCAGCTACCTTTGCCACACGGAAAGGTGCAAGCTCTGATATGTGCACAAGACCATCAGTATACTCGTTTAGGCTCACGAAGGCTCCAAAGTCAGCTATTTTTACCACCTGTCCTTTTAGTATTTCACCTACCGCAAATTCGTGTGTCATGTCTTCGATTATTTTCATTGCGATTTCAGCACTGCCACCTTTACCAGTCACAAATACAGTACCATCGTCTTCGATTGTGATTTCAGCACCAGAACGCTCTTTGATATCTTTGATAGTTTTACCTCCGCCACCGATTACCATACCTATCTTGTCTGGGTTTATCTTGGTGATCAGTATCTTTGGTGCATTTGGAGAAATTTCTTTACGTGGAGCAGGAATTGTTTTTTCGATAGTATCAAGAATTGTGAGTCGAGCTTGCTTTGCTTGGCGCATTGCTTCACCTAATATTTTTACCGGAACACCTTCCACTTTCACATCAAGCTGGATAGCAGTCACCCCGTCACGAGTACCGGCTACTTTAAAATCCATATCACCATGATGATCTTCCGGTCCTTGAATGTCAGTCAATATTTTATATTTATCATCACTCTCATACATGAGTCCCATTGCGATACCGGCCACAGGTGCTTTTATCGGCACACCCCCATCCATGAGAGCGAGTGTTGAAGCACAGATAGATGCTTGAGAAGTCGAACCATTTGAGGCCATAGATTCGGACACTACACGAATAGTATATGGAAACTCCATCTCGCTTGGCATCACCATCAGTAGTGCTTTTTCTGCTAAAGCACCATGGCCGATTTCTCGGCGATTGGTAAAACCAGCACGACCAGTCTCACCGGATGAATACGGTGGGAAGTTGTAGTGATGCATGAAGCGCTTCTCCGTATCAGAAGTCATGTTGTCTATCATATGCCGGTCTTCTGGGCCACCGAGAGTTAGCACCGAAAGCACGTGTGTACCTCCACGATAGAAAACCCCAGATCCGTGGACGATGCTTGAGAGCCCACCTGCTTCGGCATATAGTTCTCGAACTTGATCCATCGCTCGTCCATCGGCGCGACGATTTTCATAAATCGCTTTTTTATGCAACATATCATTTTCAGTCTCAGCAAAAAGATCATCTTCTGCGCCAAAATCTTCTTTCTCAGGGAAAGCTTCTTTGAGAATAGCCTTCCACTCATCATGAAGTGTATCTATCTTCTCTTTACCAGCTCCAGCGAAAAGGGCTGCTTCAAATTTTGGTAATATTTTTTCATTGAACAATGTTTTTGATTCTTCAGAAATAGATCCGTCTTCAATGATGCGTTTTGGTTTGCCTATCTCAGCCGCGATACTCTTTTGAAAATTCTCAAGTTTGGTTATCTCTTCACTTGCTCGCGCGAGTGCTACTTCGAGCTCGTCTTCCGCTACTTGTCGAGCGGCGGCTTCGATCATATTTATGTTACCTGCTTTTCCACAAACAGTGAGGTCGAATTTGTATAGAGCATTTTCTGCACGTAGGTGTTGCAGCGCATTGATGGTCAATTCTTCACTATCATACTTTCCGATACGGACACATCCCACCGGTCCTTGCCACGGAATATTTGATACCAAGATAGCCAAAGAGGCTGCATTGACCGCCAAGATGACAGGATCATTTTCGTCGACGGAAAGCACAGTGACGATGATCTGCACAGCATGACGCATAGATTGATCAAAGAGCGGACGTAGGGTGCGGTCGATGACACGACTCGCCAAGATAGCATCTTCCGATGGCTTTCCTTCTCGTTTCACAAAGCGTGAACCAGATATTTTGCCCGAAGCATAAAACTTTTCTATATAATCTACTGTGAGATTAAAAAACCCAAGGCCCTTTTGCTTCTCCTTAGACATACAAGCAGTAGCTAACACAATGGTTTCACCATATTGAAGCATTACGCTTCCATGTGCCTGGTCTGCTAAATCAGTAAAAACGGCTTTCATCGTCTTGCCGCCTATTTCCAAACTATATTCTTTTTTATACATATGTTTCGCGTTTCACACGCGCTAGCTTGTGTCCAAACTACAGTATTGTTCCTATATTTTAGTAGAACACTACTTTGTGTTTGAACACAAACTGATTAACTAATAACTTTTTCAATATACCACCCGGAAAAACCTAAATCAAATACTTTCTTGGATTATCACCAAGATCTACAAAGTCGTCTGCAGCTTCGCGAAGGCGAGTTGAAGTCGACTTACCAAAGGAGACTACTTCCACCTGTGCTCCGAGGGTCTGTAAATATTCTACGAGTGGCACATAGTCGCCATCTCCAGAGATAATAACCACGGAATCTAATCGAGTTGCCATCTTGATAGCATCTACCGTGAGACCCACATCCCAGTCCCCTTTCTTAATACCGCTGTGAAACACCTGCAAGTCTTTGGTCTTGGTTTCAATACCAAGCTTGGTCAGTGCTTCAAAGAAATTCTTCTCATCACCTGCTTCAGTGGTGATGACATAGGCGACCGCGCGCACAAGCTTTCTCCCTGCGACTGCATCCCGGAGTACATTGCCAAAATTAACCCGACGGCCTTTGTATAGATTGCGAGCAGAGTGATATAGATTTTGCGTGTCGATAAATACTCCGACTCGCTGTTCTTTGTGTTTTATTATTGCCATAATTATTTATATTATATACCAAAAGAAAAAGCCCCGCTTACGCGAGGTCCATTTTCTTCTTGAGAGCATCAGCGCGACCTTTGTCTTTGCGCTCGATGTACTTTAAATGTTTACGACGATCGGCCACCATTTTGATGAGCCCTCGGCGAGAGTGATTATCCTTTTTGTGTGTCTTTAAATGCTTCGCTAATTCATCAATTCGAGTAGACAAAATAGCTACCTGCACATCAGAAGAACCGGTGTCCTTCTCATGAGTTTGGTGTTTCTTAATAACTTTCTGCTTTTTTGCTGTTGCTAACATGTCACCAATAGTATCACAAAAGCCAGAAAAACGCAAGAGTATGCTAATATATTAATATCTAGGCAAAAAACATGGATATTAAAGAGCTCAAACAACAATTCTTAGAATATTTAGAGATAGAAAAAGGACGTGGTGTACGTACTATCGAGAATTATGACGGGTACCTTTCCCGGTTTTTTGAGTTTGGTAAATTCAAAAATGCGAGTGATATCACTGAAGAGAAGGTTCGTGAGTTTCGCTTGTACCTAAACCGCAAATCTGTCGGTGACAAAGTCGACAAGACAAAGACTACCAGTCGCAAGACTCAAAATTATTATATGATTGCACTCCGGATGTTTTTGAAATTCCTCGCAAAAAGAAAAGTGTCAGCCATTCATGCCGATCAGATAGAACTTGCCAAAGTCGGCGAACGTCATCTTGATCTCATCACCAAAGAAGAGCTACTACGTCTCTTGGATGCGCCGATGCAAGACTTGAAACAAAATGATTTGTCCGAAGAAAAAAAAATAAAAGCACTCCGAGACAAAGCCATCCTCGAGATGCTCTTCTCTACAGGGCTCCGTGTCTCGGAACTTTGTGCACTTGATCGTTACATAGACCTCACCCGTGACGAACTATCAGTCCGCGGTAAAGGCAGCAAGGTACGCGTGGTCTTTATCTCCCCCGAGGCACGAGACGCAGTGAAAGCATATCTCCATGCACGGAAAGATATGTATGAAGCACTGTTTGTACGTATCAGTAAAAATGACACCAGCAAAAAAGATGAAACTATGGACAGAAGAAGTGTCGAAAGAATAGTCAAAGAATGCGCAATAAAAGCCGGTATCACCAAGAAAGTGACTCCACACGTTATCCGTCACTGTTTTGCTACCGACCTCTTGGGCAATGGAGCCGACTTGCGTAGTGTGCAAGTCATGCTCGGCCACTCGAATATTTCCACTACACAGATATATACTCACGTCACTGACAAAGCATTGAGAGAGATTCATAAAAAATTTCACAGCCGAGATAAATAAATTTACTCCAAAAACAGAAAACACCAGAGGGCATTTATAGTGCTTTCTGGTGTTTGATTTGATTATTTGGATATTTACTATTCCTGCAGACCAGTTTTTTCGAAAGGAATGGGTGGAGCAGCTGGACACGTTGCATCCAGTATCGAGGTAATACCACCAGGCTTCTCCGGAAGCAGGAAAAGGCTAGCCCAAACACACTTGCCGTTTTTGTTGAACAAGTAATTGGTTTTAGTTCGGTTACCCGTTGTGGTGTAAGACCACTGCCAGCCCACGGTTCCCTGGGGCTCCGGCAGGTATCTTATCTGCCAACCATCAATGATGGTGTCGTTTTTTATAACGGGCCACGTCGAGGGCAGCAACATGCCGCCCTGGGCAAGGGTGTAATTTGCCAAGAAAAATGTAACGAAAAAAAGCGGGATAAAAATTTTGGTAAACATGACTTAAAAAAAATTAGGTTATTGAATTGGGAACGGAAATTCCGAACCCGGTGAATGTCAGATTTTTGGGCACATATATAAATACACAAAAATCTGACATCCTTTCACCCAAATCCATATGTCAAAGATCGAAAAATACAAAAAATATTTTATCATTCATATACCATTCTGTCAAATAAAATAACAGGGCCTGTTTGCAGACCCTGTTTGTGTTTGTTGTTCTGTATTTATCACTGTTTCTTAAAAAGTTTCTTGTAGCTTGGTGCCTTCCTTTTCGGAAGATTCCAGACATGAACATCTGTGAAGCTCACTCGAAATCCCTTCACCCACTTGCCCTTATCATTGTAAAAATGATAATCGATTTGATCACTACGTTTTGAAATTTTCCTTGCGGCATATTTCCACCGGCCAAAAAAATCAGCAATAAATTGTTTTTCTGTTTGATATACAGACCAACCATTGTACTGATGCATCAGCTTTGCTTCTTTCACAAGAAGAGATAACTCGTATGCATCCAAGAAGAATGTCATCGTATCGTACGATGCGCTATTTCTGAAATCAGAAAGCGGGTTTGTTTCAAGATTAAAAACGGGCAATTTCGGTATTTCCAAAGTTTCTACTTTTGTAGACATTGGTATTAATTCTTGCAAAACCTGCCCTATCTCCTCGTATGCTGCATTAAGTCTCAAGGTATCATACTCAGTAAAATTATCGGTATTATTTTGTTCGAACCAAACACCAATCTTTTTATTGAAATTAAACCTCACATCTTTGAATGCCCAATCCGGGTAAACAATTGCCTCATCATTGGACCACCACACCTTCACCTGTCCAACAGTATCATTCGCAAATAGAAGATAGTGACTTTCTTCGGCTCTATTTTTCTCCACTGTTGTCTGTAACAACAACCCAGGGTGTGAAGAAAACTTCACAGTGCGACCAGCATATTCATCGTTTTCTACTCGATAGATTTGCAAATCTTCATGCTTTAAGGTGTCTGCAAGTTGATGCAATTCAATCGCCTGACACAGCACCGTTCTTGCCAAGATATTGTTTTCCCCCTTGTTTTTTGGCAGATATTCTGGTCTTGGAATTATTAAGGTGTCTTCTACCCAACACTTATCGCTGGTACTTACACTCAACCAAGAAACATCGGCCGCCACCTCCGTAGAGTCACTTTTCCAAAGACCTTTGTATAGCCCCGAAGGCCCATAACAAGAAACTCTGTAGAATTTGTAATCATTGTAAAAGCCGGCAGCTTCTAGCATTTTTTCGGTTAAAGTTTGATCGATGAAAATCTCCCGCAAATCGGGTGTTGTGTTTTCATTTTGTGAGAAAATCGCGGGAAGGCCAAAAAGCCACATCGCAGCAATGAATAGGTTTTTTAACATAACAAAGAACTTTTGAGCCAGCAAAAGCCGACTTTTTTGACAGTTGAAAATTCAAATTCAAAATAACACAAATTCAAGATAAATCAAATATTTATCCCTTGTTTGGTTTATTTAGAATGTAGACAAGATTAGCAACAATATAAGTGGTACAATATTCGGATGATAATTATTTCTTGGAACGTAAACGGTATACGGGCAGTGCATCGGAAGGGTCTCTTTGTGCCTTTTATCGAAAAGTATCAGCCAGATATATTGTGCCTGAACGAGACCAAAGCCGAAAAGCACCAAAGCGAAATTGATTTGCCGGAATATGAAGAATATTGGAACAGCGCCGAGAAAAAGGGCTATGCCGGCACGGCAATTTTCACCAAAGAAAAACCTATTTCAGTTATTTTAGATATCCCAGAAAAAATTGCGAAGAAATACAAACTAAGTGACAAATACGGAGACTTGAACAAAGAAGGTCGCGTGATTGCCACTGAATATAAAAGTTTCTATGTGGTAGCAGTGTACACACCAAACGCAAAACCAGATTTATCTAGATTAGAAATGCGATATAAACATTGGGATAAAGCTTTCCTAGAATACATGCAGGATTTAGAAAAAAACAAACCCGTAATTTTCTGCGGAGACTTAAACGTCGCCCACACTCCGGACGACCTTACCAACCCAAAAGCAAACGAGGGCGAACATGGCTACACTAAAGAAGAACGCGAAGGTATCGATAATATTATAGAAGCGGGATTTGTAGATACTTTCCGCATGTTTGAAAAATCCGGAGGACACTACACTTGGTGGAGTAATTGGAGCAATGCCCGCGCCCGTAATGTCGGCTGGCGGATCGATTATTTCTTTGTCAGTAATAAATTAAAATCGAAAATAAAAAACGCAAAAATATTAACGGAAGTTATGGGATCCGACCACTGCCCCATCTTGATAGAAATCTAATATCAAACTAAAAATATGCAAAATTTTCCAAATGAATACAATCAAGCAAACAAAAAGCCAGTGGCTGTGCCGTACACCGCACTGTCTGACGACGAGTATGCAAAGTGTCTCGACAATGTAGTTAAAGTTAGTATTGATACATTTATCACAAACGAACAAGGAGAAATTCTCCTGGGAGAAAGAATTCATTGGCCAGTCAAAGGCTTGTGGTGTTTCGGTGGGCGCATGATTCCACGAGAGACATTCAAGGAAACCGTAGTGCGCAATATAAAGAGAGAGTTAGGCTGCGAAATAAAAGATACAGAAAATATTGAGCTTGTCGGCTGGTACAGTTTTGTCTGGGAGAAAAGACGCGAAACACCAGAAGAAAATGGCTTCCATGATTTGTTGATATTTATGAAATACTGCTTACTTAATGATGTATCGCTCACCCCTGATACAACACATACGCGACTACAGTGGCACAACAAAGAAAGTTTACAAAAAATAAAAGACACCTTACACCCGTATCTAATCGTCGGACTTGAGCAAATAGGTTTAATTTGACCTAAAATTCGGACGTCCGACGTCCGAATTTACTGAATGTGGTTTCAGCATTTTTTGCTTGTGTTATAATTAAGCCATGCAAAATGGAAGATTAAGTACTTTAGCCGATGGCATATTTGCTATCGTCATGACATTACTAGTATTTGAGATGCGATTACCAAATCTACCACCAGGAGTCAGTAGCGAGATGCTTCTCACCTACCTGCGTCCACTTCTACCAGCACTTGGTAGTTATGTGCTCACCTTTACCCTTCTCTTCACCTACTGGAAGGCGCATCATTTCTTTGTATCAGTCTATGCTAAAAACATCGACTCTCGTCTCACCAACATCAATGTATTATTCCTCATGCTTATAGCCCTTGTACCTTTTAGCTCTACCCTCCTCTCTCGCTACAGCGAGAACCAAGCAGCTATTAGTATTTTCGGTTTACACATTATATTAGTCGGACTGACTTTGTACTGGATGCGTCGCTATGTGCTCTTTTCGAGTCATATCAAAAACCCAGAGATTACCGAACACGAGATACGCGGATCTACCGTGCGCACCTTAGTCCCGGTACTTTTTGCTTTGATAGCCATCGGCCTTGCCTTCTGGCATCCAAAAGTGTCTGTATATATATTCACCCTAGCGGTACTTTTCAATCTTACACACTGGAGCACAGTTTTCTTCGAGAGAGTTTTCTTTAGAAAGAAAATACCAACTTCTAATTAAATTTGTTCGAAAACATAATCTTCTACAAAACCAAAACCGTGCCAGCGTTCTATGACAGATTTAGACACGTATACTCTTTTGTTGTGTTTTACTACTTCTTTTATTGGAGAATCCTTGCCTTCTAATGGTTCCAAGAGCCATTTACGTATTTCTTCTTTATCAATACCAGTTTCGGTACTTGTTTCATTAAGTAAATTCTCAAAAACTTCCGCTGTACAGTAGCCATCTAGTCTAGTCCTAGCTGCGACAACTTTCTTCATGTCATATATATGATGGTTACCAGGACTGTGAGCATTATCATTTTCATTGTCTGGTGTAACAATCATTATCTCAAATTGGCGAACATTTTTAGACGTATCTGATGACACCAAAGAACGATTCGGAAACCTACCCTTTATTACCAACCCAGCAAAGGACCCTGATGAAACTTGATTAGACACAGGAGAATCTATGATTGTAAAATTCTGATCGGTAGAAACTTTCCTAATAGAGTCCTTTACTATCAGACTTTCTTCTGCAGAGAAGAAATTTTTATTCTCCATAGACAGATTGCGTGCTCGCATAGACTCAAGCAACCAACTAGACAAAATCGGCAACAAATCAATTGCATGTTCTTTGCTAATAATTATTCTAGCAGCAACCCCATCTTCTAGCGCTTTTTTTGCGTTAGATTCAGGACGATTGATAAACCTGAGCATCAACTTCCACAAATCCTTGCTGCGTATTTCTAGTTTACCGGAAATAAAGTTTTCATCTTCCACATAAAATTCTTGTGGACCAACCACTCTTTCTTTTACCGTGAGTGGAGCATAAGCATTTTCTCCAGCATCGCTGGTCATGTGTTCACTAAAGCGTTCGGTTAATTCTCTTAAAAGCTGCGCATCGTTTTTTAGCACTTCATAAGCAACATGGGTAGCTTTTACAATTCTACAATATGCAACACTAGTATCTAGCCCACCATTTTTATCAGAAATATCTTTAGACATTTTGGTACCATTCAGTAACTCAAAAATATCTTTCTTGTTTTTAAACTCTGTCGGCCCAAACGCCAATTCTCGATCTGAGTACTTCAACATTTGTCGCAAGAAATCCTTACCAAGGAAAAGTGCTTGGTTTAGATTTTTATAAGTTTGGGAATCGTTGTTTTTTATTTTATCAGGAGAGATGTTTAATGTTTTACCTATCCAAGCCAAAAAATCCTCTTCTGTTGCATTAGGATTTAAACCATCAAAATCCAAAGCTGTTGGTCGGTTATCCGTATCGATAGTATCGAAATACCCACGCAACAAACCCTCAAGCATTGTACACCTTCTCTCAAAAACTTCGTTTGTCTCCTTTTTTTTCCTTTTTTCTATAGCTTTTTCAATAAATCTCATTTGAGTATTATATACCAATACTTTTTAAATTTAATACTCAAATACCTTTAACTCTTACCAAATTTTACTCCGTGCTTAGAATGCAACCTCCCTATCTCCTCTTCTTCGATTTCTTCTTTGGTTTCTTTGGCTTTGTCTCCAAGAGCTTTTAGCTCAGCATCTGACAAATTATCCAACTGAGCCACCCTATTGCTCAAATATTCAACTTCATTTTTAGCTGGATCTTCGAGCACCTCCTCAAGTAAAGCGTTCAACACCCAACCCATACGGGGTCCGGGTTTCATGTGTAACTCTTTCATTAGGTAGTTTCCGTCTATTTTGAGCTGTTTCACAGATATTGGGTCTCTCAAAGCCTCCTCGATCATGGCAAAATACTTACGGAGTCTATATGGCGCCTCTTTTTTCTTCATGCCTACACGGTCACACTCTCGTATATTCATGAGATCCCAAATATGTTCCACGCCCACCTTGGCGATAATACGACGCACCGCTGAAAGCGTAATTTGCTCGGTATCGGAGAAAAACATGTGGTTGCGCACTAGAGTTTCAACCAAATCTGTCTCTTTTTTGGTAAATTTGAGCCGTTCCATGATCTTTCTAGTCATCCGGGCCCCTACCACTTCGTGGCCATAGAAAGTAGGCTTTTTTATGCCTGGGCGCTTAGTTTTTGGTTTACCTATATCGTGAAACAGGGCCGCAAGCCTTATTTCCAGGCCCCATTTCTTGTCTGCTGCATGCTGTAGAGCGTGTAGCAGATGGTTCCACACGTCATATATATGCTCACCCCCCTGCTCACACCCAACACCATCCAGTAATTCAGGCACAATATGCTGCAACATACCTAGCTTCTCAAGCATCATAAAACCCATAGCTGGGTTATCTGAAAGAATAATCTTGCTAAATTCATCACGAATACGTTCTGTGGATATCTTTTTTAG
>JBKBJD010000059.1:0-2643 GCA_046294035.1 Minisyncoccia bacterium | reverse complement strand
GCCTCTAGTCGAAAAGACCCACAGACCTAGAGACAGGTTTATTTAGTTTTCAAATTTCAATCCTTTCTTTCTAAACAAAAAACCGCCTTCTGGCGGTTACAGACAAAAGAAACCGTCTGTTACCACCGTCTTTTGCTTATGTTTTTTGTGTTCTGCATTTCTGTACAAGCGAGTATATACCAAACAAAAAGGAATGTCAACACCTGTGACATCCCTTTTTGCATACCCTATTTGGGGCTTTATTTATTCACGATTTGAACTTTCGCGAGCTACCTTTTCGATGAAGCGAGCAGCGGCATCTTTACCTCCAATACCGAAGGCGATTGCACCAGCTATAGCAAACATCGCGATGATACCTGTGAAGAGAATCTGCATGTATGCAGATGCTACACCAAGCTGTTCGAGTGCGATAATAAATGCAAACGCCCAGACTGCATATTTACCGACAGTCGCAAGCATATTTGCAGAACGCACGTTCATAGATTTTGCACCAGCTTGTAGTGCACGTGACACAGCATCAGCTACGACAGTAGCGATGATGAGCACAAATGCAGCGACGATTACGCGAGGCAAGAATCCGAGCACATCATCCTTTAGGAAGCTACCGACAGAATCAAGACCTACCAACGAAAGCGAAGGCAAGAGGAAGAGAATCAATACAAACCACTTCATCACCTGTCCGATAAAGTAGCCAGAATTCAAATTCATGCCAGCACGCTTGAAGACTTCATGCGCACCAACTGATTCAAATAATTTGTCGAGCTTTAGTGCATTTAAAACTTGTTCAAATGCTTTCGCAATCAATGAACCAAGCACCCAACCAACGACAAACAAAATAATAGCTACGATCAGTCGCGGTGCGAACTGAATGAATCCCCACCATAGCTCCTGAAGTGAAGAATTGAATACATCACCCCATGTAACCCATATATTATTCATAAAACTTTTTGTTATATGTTATTAAACTGCTAATACATCTATTATACCAATTTTGTGTCCTGTCGACGATGTAAATGTGGATAATCAAAAAGCCCTTTATCTGGGCTTTTTGGGGTTATTGCTTTTTGAGAGTGGCGAGGGTCTGAGCTATGTCTTTGGACTGGAGTAGCACCTTGTGCGGGAAGTCGAGTATGTCACGCACGAGCTTGTCATACATATTGAGTCGATAGATGAATTCTTCTGTCTCAAAGATTGCATAGGTAAGCTCGGTGCCGATCTCAGCTTCTATCTTTTTTATACCCTCCTCTATCTTTGAACGACGAAGTGCATCTCCAACCAGCAAGAGGTCAACCCGTGAATCATTATTCTTGATAAAGAATCCAGAAGCAACTAAAAGTTTTGTCTTGCCCGCTTTTTTGAAAAATTCGGTTATACCCGCATCGTCCATGGTCTCTGCACCAATCAATAGCACTTCGAATTCACGAGTATACTTAAAACCAATATTAAAGAAATATCCCTTAGTGTTTTTCTTTACAAAACCGACCGACTGCAAGAGCTTGAGCTCACGCCGTACGGCGTCCACCCCCACCCGACTGCGCGTTGCTATATCGCTCGGCAGATACACGCTGTCTTTGTTTTGTAAAAATAGGCGCATGATTTTCACCCGTGCCGCCGAACCCATAAGTTTGCCTAAAATTTCCATGTCAGAATTATACTACTTTTACTTTTAATGACAATTCTCCTAATCCGCCACCAAAGTTGCGCCACACGGTGGATATATTTTTACATTTTCATAATGATAGCCCATCGGCGGACGAGCATATTCACACATTACTTTAGCACCATCAGCATTGGCACTTTCTAGAGAAGAGACTGTGTTAGTTTTTAAAATTTCAATAGTAAAATCTTTTTGCACTTTTTCATTTCCTGAAACAACTTCGAGCGTAAAAGAATACACTCCAGGAACATAAGGCACGCCAGCAATGTTTACAGGAGACCAGTTGTAGCAGGGGGCCATTATGCAACGGATTTCAGTCTTCATAAGTTCGAGGCCAAGTGGCAAAGACCCTGTTACCAAATCCCAGCGATACCCCTCCGTACCCCCGACACCTTCTATATCAAGAGAATATGCTACACCCAATTGCCCACTCGGTAATGGAGAAGCATTTTTTATTGAGAGTGGTTTTGTGGTGCTACTCGTATTTGTGTTTGCAGTATTTTCTCCACTACTTAGAATGGATTTATTGATAGCAGCAAGCGTGAGTGGGCCAACAAACCCTGTCGGAGAAATTTTATTTGCCTTCTGATAAGCCACCACTGCAGCTTTAGTCTTGGGGCCAAATTTACCGTCGGCCACACCAGAGAGGTGCCCCTTGTTAACCAAGAAATTCTGCAAAGCAAATACACTCTCCCCTTTTGCACCGAGACCCATTTGTTTGGATAAAAGCACTGGATCGTATGGCTTGGTCGCAGCACTGGCAAAAGAAATAAAACTAAAAATTATAAATACTGATAAAAACACAAAAGCCAACTTTTTCATAATTTAATTATAACAAAAAAACAGCCCCATGTGGGGCTGTTTTTGTGAGATAAGTATTTAAATTATTTAAGTTCAACCTTACCTCCAGCTTCTTCGATTTGCTTCTTCAAAGCTTCTGCTTCTGCTTTCTTCATACCATCCTTAAGTGTCGCAGGAGCACCATC
>JBKBJD010000058.1:0-2746 GCA_046294035.1 Minisyncoccia bacterium | reverse complement strand
ATCATTTGGAACCGCATCTGGGCGGGGATGAAACTCCAGATGGACGCCACCCTCCAGTATGCAAAAGGCAGTGAAGAGGAAGGTTGGTGGCCACGAGTGGAGTCGGAAGATAAATCCATTGAGTCTGAATACAATACCTATCGCTACAAAGGTCTGCCACCAGGGGCTATCGCCAACCCAGGGTTAGAAGCGCTCAAAGCAGCCTATAATCCTGCCCAAACAAAGTGCATGTTTTATATCCATGACAAGAAACGCCGTATTCACTGTGCCGAGACATACGAAGAGCACAAAAAGAACATTGAGAAGTATCTCTAGTTGCTTTTTAAATAAATTTGGTTACAATAGTCGTATTGTTTCATTGAATTCCATATGGGCCCTTAGCTTAGTTGGTAGAGCGCCTCTTTTGCAAAGAGGAGGTCAGCGGTTCGAATCCGCTAGGGTCCACAATCCACAGCAAACCAGACACAGTCTGTATTCTGTGGTGGTTATAAATTCGGGAGTAGCTCAGCGGTAGAGCGGTCGCCTGTTAAGCGATTGGTCGTAGGTTCGATCCCTACCTCCCGAGCATTTTAAAATCAAAAGCCGTCATTTCTGACGGCTTTTGATTTATGTAGTAAATACTTTTTTCTCAGCGCTCTTAAAATCAAAATCTTTGAAATGTTCTCGAAAGATTTTGATCGCTTCAGTGTCTTTATATTGGCCAGATTCATCTGCGTAATGCATCGCGAGGATCATCTCTTCTGGCTCACCGACACAATCAAGAGGCTTGAAGCCTTCGATGCCCAATATGCTCCGGAAGAGGGGCAAGAGTTTTTTGTCTTCATAGAGGTTGTTACCAAACATGCTGAGTACTTTTTCTTTGGGTAAAAAGGCAGAGAAGCAAGCAAATAGAAAGACACACTTTGGGCAACGAGTACACCAGTAGGATTTTCGGGTGAAGTATTGCTGTATCTTTGGTAGCCAGAAATACATATTGCAACTCGTCACATGATCTAAATACTTCGTGTGTGCAGAAAATCGTCGGACGATATCAAGTTCGCTGTAAGTGCGTAAGAGTGACATGGATTTTATATCTGGTGTTATATATCTCTGTATGTAATCATTGGTCATTTTTTCTGCTTCTGAGGATTTGCACCATTGGTGGTTGACTGGTAGTCCGAGATAGATGAAGTTGCCTATGTCCGCACTTCTTTCGTTTGAAAAAACGATAGTGCCATAGTCTAAGAGTTCTGCGAGGAGTGCGGCGACAAAAGTAAACGTTGACACAGAAGGGTAGGAGCTTGATACCATTTTCAAACCAGAAATGAATTCCATGAGCCAGTCACGCTTACGCGATACTCTGACTGTGCGTGCTCCGATGAGAGCACCTATTTTCTTGTGTGCTGGTGTAGGATCGAATGCAAAATAATCAAAAGGTATGTTGCTTTCTTTTAAGATTTCAGCAGAGAGGATGGAGTCTTTGCCGGCGCCATTTAGTACGAGCGCTCGCTCTCTTCGTGGGTGTGCTACAGGCTGCTTCGCTGTTTTATTTTGCTCATATGGAAAATCAATCAATCCATGAAAATCCATACGCATCTCATAAAAAAATTCTCCAAGCCCATTTAAGTACATAGAGTTCCAAAAATCCGCTTGTTCTTTGGTGAGGGTAAAACCTGCTATGCGTATATTTTGAGTAGGGAAAACGCACCAATAATTTATACCAAGCATCAGTAGTAGTGCCTCCAAGGTGTTTTTTAGTATCTGGGGTGGTATTTTATCCCAGGCATCTTTGGGTACGTGCTCTAGCAAGATTTTGTCGGTAAAGGTGTGAACGACACCACTTTTAAATTTGACTTTGTAGGTAAAAGTTACATTCGAACTTTTTTTATTTATTTTATACCCCAGAAACGTAAAAGATGTCGCGCGAAACATGTGTACATCATAGCATATGGGTTGAGTTATATCGGAAAGGTATATATAATATAGATACTTATTAATTTAAAAATTTTTTATGGCAAAAAGAGGAACAACCCTAGGTCCAAAGAATCCTTCACGACGATCACACAAGACCAAAAAGCGTCTTGAGACCAAGAAGGCGACATTGGCAGCAAAGAAAAACAAAAGCAATCGCCGACGTAAGACTAAATAAAAAAAGCCCCACTCGGGGCTTTTTTTATTTAGCTTCTTTTTATATATTTGCACCGTCACCTAGACCCATGTCAGCTTTGAATTTTTCAATAACTTCAGGGTGCTTGCCTTCTTTGCAGTCGGCGACAAATTTGTCAGCAGAAGCTCCATCCGGAAAGCTCATGTAGGCGAGGGCTCCTTCACATACGGCATTAATATCGATTTTACCAGAAACCGTTGGTGGTGTTGGGGTGTCTAGTTTGCCATCTGTTGGTATAAATTTAAATGAAGATAAAATATTTTCAAAGTCAGCCACAGTCGGTGAATTTGAGTCCATATATTGGCCAGTCAATATGTAAGCGTTTTCCCCGTGAGCTACCACAAGATTAACCGAAGTATATAAACCGTCGGCTATATAACGTATAGCATTTGCACCACCGACTATGGTCTCTGTCTCTTGGCCTACTTTTAGATTGAAATTGCTGTATTGAGTATTGTTTAAAGCAATATCGCGAGAAAATTCTTTCTTGTCATTTTTAAGTACATAAATAGAAATAACTGGTGGATTTTCTCCTCCGATTGGGGGGTTATTCTCCATGTTCTCTTTGTCGGTAGTCTTGATTAGGGTGATAGCTTGAAA
>JBKBJD010000057.1:0-2846 GCA_046294035.1 Minisyncoccia bacterium | reverse complement strand
AGAAAAAGAATGGAGAGGCGGAACGGGGCGAGGGCGGAGCGCCGAGTCCGCGAGGCGCTGGTCGGCATGATTAGTAGCTCTCGAAAAAAGTTCGCGCGCCCGCACATTTTGGTCTTTCCGACCGAGAAGTTTCTATTTGTGAGCCTAGTCGTGGTGCGACCCTAGGGTTCATTGCACCACAAGGCTTTTTTGGCTTTCCTTATTATATCAAATCGACCCTTGTCGAGCGATAAAAAGTGACAAAAGTGACACTACTTTGACTATCATAAGTTACACACAATTGTAACCATGCAATAAAAAAGAGCTATCCATGTTTAGTGAATAGCTCTTGTAAAACGCCCCAATTTAGATTATTGCTTTGTAAAGACCAATACTCCCATCCCGCCAAGTTGTTTGACTGGTCCGATTTCGTATTTTTCTTTCAGTTTGAAACCGTAAAACGATAATTCTTCTCCAAAAACATTAACGGAAACTTTGTAATCTCCACGATTGAAGTTTTCATCAGAAGATCCTGTTAGATGTTCAACACTTCCTTTAATTTCCTCAAGCATGTCATAAACTTTGTTATCAGCAAAGTCTAATGATTTGGTGCCAGAATCATAGAAAAGATTATTGACCATTTTTGCATAATCATAGATGCAATTAAATGTTCCTTCAGTCGCATAGCCGGCATACTTAGTTCCGGAAAGGCAATCATCAATCAGATTCTTTGCTTCTTCTTCGGCAAGTTCATCGAATCCGCCCTTGCGAGCTTCATCAATGATATGCAGGTAGAATTTTGCAACACTCAGAATACGTTCTTCTTCAGTTTCGTAATCTTTGATGAATTCATCGCCAATGATTAAGATCCCGTCCGGTTTCAACAGGTCAAAACTTCTTTTCAGAAATTTTTCACGGTCTTCACCATGAACATGGTGCATGACACCTTGCATGAGTATGATTTCGGCAGAGGGAACAAAAGAGCTGGTTGGTGGGTTAGAAAAATCTTCACAAAGGAAATATCCCTGGTTGCCATACGGATTATTTTTCTTAGCAAACTCAATGAATGATTCAGAAATATCTAATCCGTAAGTGAAGTATTCCGGCCCGATTTTTCCTATTTTATGAGCCAATCTGCCTGGGCCACACCCAGCATCTATAATGTGCAATGGTTCAGTTTTTTCCTTACCCCAAACATTTTCTCTGTATGTCTTAATCACATTAAGGATACATTGATCAGACTGCGGAATGTATTGATGTCCTTGCAGAGCGTTCGTATATAGCTCTGGCGTTACGGTCTTACCGTAATCTTGAATGATGTTATTTTCCATTATTTTTGTTTTAAATGAGCAAATTAATTATCCGAAATAATAACATAGTTTACTATTTATGTAAATAGTTCATCTACGACCACACTACACCGTATTAGTTCTGCAT
Source organism: Minisyncoccia bacterium (assembly GCA_046294035.1). Lineage (GTDB taxonomy): Bacteria > Patescibacteriota > Minisyncoccia > Phycocordibacterales > UBA9973 > UBA9973. The sequence goes on along the minus strand of JBKBJD010000057.1, from coordinate 1,430 downwards.
AGACTTAGCAAAACCTTTGTTCTCTGTCATCAATATATATATGACAGAAGTAATAAAAGATAATTTAAAATATTGTTTATACGCTCGTAAGAGTACTGAAGCGGAAGAAAAACAAGCACTTTCCATTGATTCTCAAATAAAAGAAATGAGTCAAATAGCAGAGCGTGAGGGTTTGAATGTTATATAAATTCGTCGTGAATCTCATAGTGCAAAAGAATCAGGTCAACGACCAGTATTTGAAGAAATACTAAAGGATATAGACGACGGTATATTTAACGCCATTATCACTTGGGCACCAGATCGTTTAAGTCGTAATGCAGGAGACCTAGGAAAACTAGTTGATCGTATAGACCAAAAGAAACTAACTCAAATCAAAACTTTCGGTCAAACCTTTACTAATTCACCAAGTGACAAATTTCTTCTAATGATTCTGTGTTCTCAAGCAAAACTTGAAAACGACAACAAAAGTATCAACGTAAAGCGTGGCATGAGAGCGAGATGTGAAATGGGATTATGGCCAGTACAACCACCGACGGGATATAGAAAGCCTAATCAACGTCTATCTAAGTGTGAAGTAGAAATTGACCCGGAACGAGCACCGATAATTAAACAGATTTTTGAGAAAATTGCATACGAACGGTGGAGTGGAATGAGAGTATATTCATGGTTACGGTATGAACTAAACTTTAAAACACATCGAGGTTTTTATTTGAGTCTCGGAAATGTATTTAAGATAATCAATAACACCTTTTATTACGGACGATTTGAATTTCCACAAGGCAGTGGAAATTGGTACGACGGGAAGCATGAACCGATCATAACCAAAGAACTTTTTGATGATTGTAGATCTGCGATAAAGACCCAAGTTATTAAAAGTTACGGAAAAGAGTTTGCATTCACTCGAATGGTTAAATGTGGGGTGTGTGGCTCTGGTATTACTGCTGATGAAAAGTTTAAGAAACTACAAAATGGTGGAGTAAACAGACATGTGTATTATAGATGTACAAAATCGAAAGATAGAAAGTGTAAAAACGAAGCGATAAATGAAGATGATTTATTAAAAGAGTTTCAAAAAATGGCTACTACTTTAACTATTAATGAGGTTCAACTTACCGAAAAGTTAAATAACGAAATCAAGAAATTTAAAAAACTCCAAGCGATGTTTTTGGGAAAGGATAGTACCGCCGAAATACAGAAAGTCGATCTCAGAAATTATATGAAATTCGTTTTGAGAGATGGAACAATTTTAGAAAAACGATCGGTTCTTGATTGTATAAAAAGTGATCTAGTTTTGAAAAATAGGACAATAACAGTTAAAGCGTAAGACTAACTTTTTAAACAAAAATACCTAACGATAATTTCGTTAGGTATTTTTGTTGTTCTTTATAACAAGGGTATTTGGATGACCCTTGTCGAGTGCTCGAACTAGC
>JBKBJD010000056.1:0-2889 GCA_046294035.1 Minisyncoccia bacterium | reverse complement strand
AAAGAAGCAAAGGCCGGTATTGCTCCCGCGCCAATAGAACTATCCACCAACCCAGTTAAAGACGGTATCTTACTTGGTATTAATAGTTATAGAGGTAAGGATACAGAAATCTGGATGTCTCGCGAAGATCGTATGCGCCACATGTACGTCATCGGTCAGACTGGTACAGGTAAGACTACCATTCTTAAAAACATGATTGCCCAAGATATAAAAAATGGAGATGGGTGTTGTTTTATCGACCCACACGGTACTGATATTCAAGAAATACTTTCTTATGTACCAAAAGAGCGCATTGATGACGTGATATATTTTGACCCAGCCTATACTGCTCGCCCAATGGGCCTAAATCTTCTCGAATACGATCCAAATTATCCAGAACAAAAAACCTTTGTGGTCAACGAACTCATGGGTATTTTCAATAAACTTTTTGATATGAAGGTTGGTGGTGGTGCAATGTTTGAGCAGTATTTTAGAAACAGTGCATTTTTAGTGATGGAGGATCCAGAATCTGGTTCTACTTTGCTTGAGATTACCCGTGTCTTGGCAGACAAAAAGTTCCGTGATATGAAACTTGCGCGATGCAAAAATCCAATCATTAAACAATTTTGGATAGCCGCTGAGGAGACAACAGGAGATCAGTCACTTGCAAACTTCGTACCTTATATTTCATCTAAATTTGATAACTTTATATCAAACGATATCATGCGTCCGGTGGTCTTACAGCAACACTCAGCTTTTGATTTTAGAAAGATTATGGATGAAAAGAAAATCCTTTTAGTTAATTTGTCTAAGGGGCGCCTAGGTGATATTAATGCGAATTTGATAGGTTTGGTGTTGGTGGGTAAAATACAGATGGCCGCCCTTTCTCGTGTCGATATGTTTGGTAAGAAGATGAATGATTTCTATCTTTACATAGATGAGTTTCAAAATGTTACTACAGATTCTATTGCCTCTATTTTGTCTGAAGCTCGCAAATACCGCCTTTCTTTAAACGTAGCTCATCAATACATATCACAACTTGATGAGAAGATAAAAAATGCTGTATTTGGTAACGTAGGGTCAATGGCTATCTATCGTATCTCACCAGAGGATGCAAAATTTGTAGAACCCAAATTCACTCCGACCTTTAATTCAAATGACATAACCAAACTAGATAACTTTAATTCATATGTAAATATGCTAGTACGAGGTACCCCAGTCAAGCCTTTTAGTATGACCTCGCACTGGAGCTTGTTGGGGGAGAAGGGTAATAATGAAATCATTGAACCCCTGAAAGAGCTTTCGTATATGAAATTTGGTCGTCCGCGTGAAGAAGTTGAAGCAGAAATCATGGCTAGATATGACGCTGGGCAAGTATAGTTTCGTTTGAATAAAAGAACTAAATCTGCTAGTATGAGGGCATTATTATATTTATGAAAGACATATATATGCCAAGACCAAATGATGAAAAGTCTCTGATTATTATTAAGCCTGATGCCGTGCAGCGTAATTTGATAGGTGAAATCATTACTCGTTTTGAAAAAAAAGGTCTCAAAATTATCGGCCTAAAAATGATGAGTATTCACGATGCGTTGATCGAAGAGCATTATGCGCACATAAAGGATAAGCCATTTTTCCCGGGCACTCGTGATTTTATGACCGTGTGTCCTGTGGTAGTGATGGCGCTTTCTGGTATCAATGCAGTCTCAGCTATTCGACTCATTGTCGGTCCAACTAAGGCTTGGGAAGCAAATGCTGGCACCATTCGTGGAGATTTCTCTCTTTCTACTCAATCAAACATCGTGCACGCCTCTGATTCTGTTGAGACGGGTGAGATTGAAGTAAAAAGATTCTTCAAAGAAGAGGAATTGTTTAGTTATGCAAAAATTGATACTGACTTTGTGTATGCAGAGCACAAGGAATAGTAGGTGTTAAAAATTTGTCAACTTGTTTTTTAAAATTTTTATGGTTTTTTAGAAAAAAATCTTGCAAAAATTTTTCTAGTAGGTAATATGAAAGTAGGGTTATTTCAAATTATTACCTAGAACACATTTTTCAGGGAGAATCGATCGATTGTGACCGTGGTTGCAAACGTCTTTCACCCACCTAGCTTAAAATGCTACGGTAATAAGTTCGGAATAGCCCTAAGAAGTATCCGCCAATTTGGCGGATTTTTCTTTTGTGTCAAAAATTAAATTGCAGTATAATTTAAGCATGAATCGTATCAAACTTTTCAACCGGCAGGCGCTTTTGGTGGTAGGTATTGCACTCATAAACTATGCTGCCATCAAGTTTCACTGGTATTCGTCGCTGTGGTGGTTTGATATGCCCATGCACTTTTTAGGAGGTTTGTGGGTTGGGATGTTGCTCATCTGGTATATCGTTCGAGAAGATTTCTCCTTGCATGCCATTGGTAGGGTGCTCTTGGGTGCATTTATCGTGGGCATGGCATGGGAAGTACTAGAGCTCGTCCTCAACGAACAATTTATCCGTGATACATATGATCTAAGAGACACTATATCAGATTTGTTTTTTGATTTGTCTGGTACCTTCGCGGCGATGTTTTATGCAATGCTTAGGATTATGAATATAGGTCAAAATAAGTTACAATTCTACAATGCAGAAAAAAGTTAAGATAGGTTTTCATGGGGGAGCAGGCTCGGTCACAGGAGCAAATTTCCTTTTAGAAATAGACGGTAAAAAAATTTTAATTGACTGTGGGCTCAATCAAGGTACCAAGATGGCCGATGATATAAACTGGGAGCCATTTCAGTATGCTGTGAATACTATCGATATTTTATTTATCACTCATGCACACGTGGATCATTTGGGTCGTGTACCGAAACTGGTCAATGAAGGGTTCTCAGGGAAGATTTACTCCACTCTACCAACTCGCTCGCTCGCTTTACC
>JBKBJD010000055.1:0-2991 GCA_046294035.1 Minisyncoccia bacterium | reverse complement strand
TGTTTTTTACATACCTTCATTCGAAATGTACTACTGAGGCCCAATTGACGATGAGACACCACGGTTCTCGTTAGGTACCCTGTGCCGACGCGTTTTCTCTCTCCGTAGATCCACTCCTCTTTCGCAGAGATGGCCCATACCCCAATCAATTTTCCACACAAACCGTGGCGCAAAACCCAAATGAGTCGAGGCAAAAGCTTGTATACCGAAATGCATAAATGCACCTAAAACCACACCCACAGCTAACCCTCTAATGCCGAAATAAGGATACAACAATAAAACCCCACCGATAATACCTAGATTGTAAAATATTGGTGAAAGAGCATAAATAAAAAACTTTCTGTGTAATTGAGTAATAGAACCAAACAGATTCGACAAACCTAAAAATATTGGAGATAAGAGCATAATACGAGATAAATCAATCGTCGTAAGTTGCATAGTGGCAGTAAATCCAGGGGCAATTATATGAATAACAAAAGGCATCAATATATAAACCAACACAGACACTAATACCAACACCAAAGAAAACACAGTAAAAACATTACTGATAAAATCACGTGCGCTAGGAAGTGTCTTGTTGCCCTCCCTCTCCGACATAAATGGTATCAATACAGTGACTGAGGCCAAAGAAGCTATTGAAATAAATATCAAGTCCGGCACTCTAAAAGCTGCATAATATGCATCCAATAAGGGTGAAGGGCCAATAAAGTGAGCGATAGCTCTATCTCTAAATAGCCCTAAAACCTGAGACAAGAGAGAGAATATGCCGAGCAGAAAAGCAGCTTGATTCACATTTCGATACTCTTTCCCGAAAAATCTGAAAATCTTCTCCATGGAAAATTATTCTTCCTTTTTATTAGAATCAGTTTTTTCTTCGCTTACTACTGGCGTTAGTTTTTGTGTGTAATCATTCAGTGCTTTATTGTTGGGGTTTAAAATGGCAGCACGATCTGCGTATTCTTTAGCCTTGTTTATATTACCACTTGCTTTTTCAATCTGAGACAAAACAATCAAGGCGTCGACATAGTTTGGCGCCAAACCCAATGCCTCTTCAGCAAATTTTCTTGCTTCGGTATTTTTACCCAAACTAGCGTACTCGCTAGCCACCGCAAGCTTGAGGCCAGGATTAAGTGGGTTTAATTTTGAGGCAGCCTGATATGCTTCGATGGCTTTCTCCTGTGCTCCTTCCACCCCCATTCTACCTACGGTTGTGTAAACCACACCCAGCATTTGATGATTCACATAATTTTTTGGGTCAGAATTTATAGCCTTGACCGCCCCTGTTACTGCTTTGTCAAAAGAATTTTGTATATCTGCTTTTTCTTCCTGTGATAAATTATCTTTTTGAGACAAAAGACTTAGGTTCGCTAACTGTACTTGTGTATAGGTTCGGAAATACAAATCATTTTCATGCAAAGACAAAGCTCTATCAAGTAACGATTCAGCTTGTTTTGCATTTGTCGAAAGCAAAGCTCCGTTAAAATAAGGAACAGAAGCAAATCGTTCGATAAATTTAAAAGATAAACCGGCTGTAGCTATCATCATCAATGCAAGCACTAAGATAGCAAAAAAACTATGCCTTGGATCACTCAAAAAATTAAACTCAAAAACCTTCCCTTCTGTGCTGTGATAATATACCCCTACAAAAATACCAATAAAAGCAAAAGCTAGCATAATGCCGACAATTCCAAACGAATACACAAAAGACCCGACAAAAAGAAACAATCCAGCCCACAAGAATAAAGAAGCAATATTGTTGTGCTTTTTGTTTTTTAATGAATGAGCTGTGTACTGCAAAGCACCACCAAACACCAAAATGATAAATAAAATCCAGGCAGCAACACCGATGGTACCACTATTTATGGCTGCAGTTGGTATAAAACCAAAACCAGAACCAAAAACAGTATCCCAGAACTGTGTATTATTAATCACACTTGGTTTCCAATAAGCCCAAGCTTCACTGAAACGGTTGGCACCAATACCAAACACCGGATATGCTTGCAACACTTCTTTACCTACTTCAAGGGTTGTACCCACGGAAGGCGATATCTCTAAATTTGAAAGTCCTAAGCTTTGAGGAATGATGTTACCGATAAAACGGCCTGACAATAAAAAAAGTAGAGCTAGGATAATAAAACCAAAAGTGTAAAATGGGAAAAAGTTTTTTACTACACCAGCATCGTTTGGTGCAACACTCATCACTCGATATACAAATATCAACAAAGAGAATGTACCAAACAAAGACCAGACAATCACCGAATTAACGGCAATAACTGTAAAAAGTGAAAGCCCTAGAAGTAAATACAGGCCCATCCTTAGGACTTTTCTTAACCTTAAAAACTCTAACAGATAGACGGACATAATAGCTGCCAAAGCTGCTACAAATCCATAAGTACTCCAACTACCAACTAAAGTAGACGTCTTACCACCTAATACACCAAAAGAAAGAGGACTAGGTATTATGAATCGCAGAGTCTGAAATAAAAACAAAACAAGTAGAGATACAAGTAAACCACGTAAAATTATTTTTGCTTGTTCGGCAGTCTGCACTATCAAGCTTGCAAGCACGGTCAAAAGTGTCGCCGCAAACATAAACCAAAAAGTACCGACATCAAACATCGCACCAAAAAAAGATGCCGACTTATTGCTTGAAAAAATAGCAGACAAAAGGGTGGCAAATAATACACCGGACACACCGAGTAGTATTTTTGAACGAGGTACTGAAACCCTTCCATCGGCAAAACGTGCCGCAGCCCATGCAACAAGCGACACAGCAAGCCCCACTACCACCAAAAGAGTCTTGGATGCCTCCGCTGGGATTTTACTAAAAGGAACAAAAAAGATAGGTAAAAGTATAATCACCAAAGAAAGTGATCCGAAAGCAATACGATCTAATACATTTGATAGCATGGAATAATTTAAAATTATGTGATTAATATAGTAATGATACTATGCAAAAGAAATGAAGGCAATTATACGACAATGCTCAGA
>JBKBJD010000054.1:0-3012 GCA_046294035.1 Minisyncoccia bacterium | reverse complement strand
CTTGTCATTCATACCAAGAGATTCGATACGCTGCTTCAAATTCCGAAGCACCACGTTCTCATATCCAGCATAGGTATGAATCGCATACCAATTTCTCTTACCTTGTTCTTCTTGTTTTGCCATTTTTAAAAATTAAAAGAAAATAATTTGTTTGAGCCCAAGAGAGAACAAAAAGTCAAACAAGCCCAAGAAATACGCAACTAAAACAGAAAGCACTATCACAATAATTGTGTAAAATATTGTTATTTTGCGTCCAGGCCAGACGACATTTTTTAATTCTCCTTTTGTTTCTTTAAAAAATTCAGTGATTTTAGACATTTTTTTCTATTTAAAAAGCCCTTCGCAGGGCTCTTTAAATATACTCTTTTTTTGAGGATTAGTCAATATTACTTGATTTCGTAAGTTATAGTTACGTCAGAGGAGATGGTATTCTCTCCTTTTGGTAGCTGTGGCGCTACTGCATCTGCTGAACCCATCGCCATTTCTGATTTTGCATAGTAGATAGAGTATCCACCACCAGAGTTCTCGTTGAATGAAGTCACATCACCAAGGCGCACGCCTAATTGTTCTGCAAGCACCTTAGCCTTTTTCTTTGCTTCTTTAATAGCCTCCTTTCTAGCTTCGGCCTTTAGGCCGTCTTCGTCATCCACAGTAAGCGTAGGGCCAGACATGTTGGTCACCCCAAAACCATTAATACCATCTAAAATTTTTGAAAGACTATCATCAATCTTACGCACCTTTACTGTGATGCTTTGAGAAACAGTGTAGCCTACGATCTTTGCATCCCCCGGGGTACATGGAGGCATGCTCTCGCTATAGTACATAGGGCAGACTCGGCCTTGTGAGTATTTTGGATATGAATTATATCCTTCAGTCTTGATGTCTTTCTCTTCGACACCTGCTCCTTTCAAGAAATCAACTACTTTCTTTACTTTTGCATTTACTTCATCCGCTGCTTGCTTTTGAGTATCTTTGCTATCTTCGATAGTAAAATATAAGGTAGCCAAGTCAGGTATAGCAGTTACCTCACCATGACCAGATACAGTGATCACATTCTGTACGGCCTCTTTTTCGCTACCATCTGCAATCAAAAGTAATGCTTTCACACCAAAATACACAGACACAACCAACACCAAAGCAAGTAGTGCTTTGTACATGCGATCTTTCTTAAAAGATTCAAAATCTATCATATAAATTTATTGATTATTAATAGCTAATAATTCGACTTCAAAAATCAAGGTTGAATTTGGAGGTATAGGGCCAATACCTTGTTCTCCATAAGCATACGCTGGTTCTATTTCAAGCACACGCTTCTCTCCCACCTTCATGCCCACGATAGCAGTATCCCAGCCTTTTATAACTTGACCTGCTCCAAGATTAAAAGTAAATGGTTCAACGTGATTGAATTTTGGATCAATATTTGAATCAAACACAGTACCGTCAGTAAGCTTACCAGTGTAGTTCATAGATACCACATCTCCTGCTTTAGCCACCTCACCAGCACCCTCTTGTAAAACTGTTATTTTTACTCCTTCTACTTGCATTGCATTTTCTTTAGGCATATTACCTCTCTGAGTCACATAGACCAGACCAGCAACAACCACAATTACTATTAATACCCACATCCACATTTTGTTTTTCATTAGAAATATACTTAAAACTGATAATTTTGGCCCAATCATTATACCGCGCTTAGTGGCTTTGGACAAACACAAATTTTTGACAAAAATACTTTATATAAAAAAAGAATATATAGTGAATAGACCCACAACAGCCATCACAAAAAAAGTAAGCCATCCGATAAATCGAGTAAATGGCTTGTTTTTAAACTGACCCATCACTTTGTCGTTGTCGCTTAGCTTTAAAATAAAAAACAGGATAAAAGGTGCCACAATACCATTTAAAACTGCTGAATAAAAAAGACTTTTGATAGGGTCAAGCCCAACGAAGTTGAGCAATATACCAAGCACCATAGAAAGTGCGATAATCCCATAGAAAGCGCGTGCGCCTTTTGGTTTGTGATACAAACCCTCTTTCCAGCCAAAAGCTTCGGATATGGCGTATGACGCAGAACCAGCCAAGACTGGTATAGCAAGCAAACCAGTACCTAAAATACCTACAGTAAACAAGAAATATGCCAAATCCCCTGCAAATGGCCGAATCGCAGAAGCTGCGTCTGCTGCAGTTGTTATCTCAAAAACTCCATTTGGGAACAAGGTCAAAGCACAAGTAGCAATAATGAAGAAAGCTACCACATTTGAAACAATAGCCCCAGACCACACATCGACGCGCATATCGCGGACCATCTCAGGGGTTGTACTCGCACGACGCATTTTTTCTGTTTTTTCACCATGCAATATTTCTTCTTCTACTTCTTGGGACGTCTGCCAGAAGAACAGATACGGACTAATAGTGGTACCAAGCACAGCACACAGTAGCAATACTTCGTCAAAAGAAAAATGGAATTCTGGATTGATTGTATGGTTCATCACAGACCACCAGTCAGCCTTGATAGAGAAAGCTGAAAAGACATATACAAAAAGCACGATGGTCAGATATTTTAAATACTGCGAATATTTTTTATATGGGATAAATACCTGGAGAGCAAGACTAAGTAGTGCAAAAAAAATCACAAGTGGAGCAAAAGGCGCACCTGGAATGATGAGTTCTGTGGCTTTTGCCATCGCACCCAAGTCAGCTCCAATGTTGAAAACATTAGCCACTAAAAGCATAAAAGCACATAGATACAGGATGGTCTTTGAATAATGCCTCTTGATATTTTTTGCGAGACCCACACCTGTCACCAACCCTATTCTTGCAGTCATGTCTTGCACAACACCCAAAAGCGGCAAAGAAAAAAGCGACACCCAAATAAGCCCAAGACCGCGCGCTGCCCCCACCTGAGAATACGTAGCAATACCAGAAGGATCATCATCAGCCGCACCTGTAGTAATACCCGGCCCGAGCATCTTCCAAAAATTTTTTCTTTTATGATTAGGTTGTACTTCCACT
>JBKBJD010000053.1:0-3288 GCA_046294035.1 Minisyncoccia bacterium | reverse complement strand
GAGAGCTGCCATCAGCATACCCTTTTTTGCAGGGTCAGATATACCCAGTTCTTCTTTCTTTGCTACAGCTATTACCAAAACTTCATTTTTATCCATCAGTGTCGGCAAGTACTTTTCGAGGACTGAGAGTTCAGCACTCTCCTCTTCTACCAAATCTGGTCGTCCACCATTTTTGAATTGTTCAATGGCGTCTTTGCGCTGTTTTGCCAATCGAGTTATAACAGCGATAGTATCATCATCATTTAGAAATTCGTTTGGTTTTTTACCTTTTGAGACAAGTTCATTAGTAAAGGCAGACACCATATTGCGAAGTGCTTTAAGGAGCACTTCATCTTTAGCGATCATGGCATCTTTGATTTTTCCTTTTATTTCTTCGTGTAACATGTCCATATTATATGCTAAAATAACGATATGAGCAAAATCATATTTTTCGACACAGAGACCACTGGTAATACTGATAATGACACTTTGTGTCAGCTGGCCTACAAGACAGGCAGTGAAACTTTCAACCAGCTCTACAAACCGACCAAGAAAATCCCACCAGAAGCTTCCGCCGTGCACCACATCACCAACAAAATGGTCGCCGACAAACCATCATTCCAAAATTCTCCAGAATATGAGAATGTTAAAAAGATTTTTGAACACCCGGATACAATTATGATCGCCCATAATGCGACTTTTGATGTTGGAATGCTTGAGCGTGAAGATATTCATATCAAAAATTTCATTTGCACCTTGCGCGTAGCGAGGCATCTAGACACCGAAGAGAAAATTGAAAGGTATAATCTTCAATATTTACGATACCTATTAGAAATCGAGGTCGAGGGCACCGCCCATGATGCACTGGGTGATGTATTGGTACTTGAAGAACTCTTTAATCGCCTCAAAAATAAAATCATGGCTAGCCAGAACATGACCGAAGAAGAAGCATACCGAGAGATGATCCAGATATCTTCCCATCCTTCAATACTCAAAAAATTCACCTTTGGTAAATACAACGGCCAACGTGTGGAGGAAGTGGCTAAAATAGACCGAGGATACCTAGAATGGCTGCTTGCTCAGAAACTAAATGGCGACGGACCAGATGAGGATTGGATATACACTCTCAAGCACTACCTAAATAAATAACCGGTCACCTTGTGGTAACCGGGGGTTAGAGGGTTAGTTTTTTATTGTTTTTGTTTTTTTTCTTTCCAATCCATATATATGGACCATAAAATGCCCAACAAAAGAAATGAAAAGAGACTACCTAAGCAGAAGGCACCTCTAATAGCATCTGCGTGCCAAACCATTGTAAACATACGCGTGAATTTAACGGTGAAGGGAAAAAACAATTATTTATTAATTGCACTCTCTCGTCATCTTTAAAATAATATAAAGAACTAATATATTACTCACATATAATAACACAAAAAATTAAAAAAGTAAAATAAAAAAGCGGGCCGGAGCGCCGCTTGGTTGGTGAAAAATTAGTGAGACTCTATGACATTGCTCCATAGAGCGTAAGCTACTATTGCCAGCACTATATAGCCGGCAATTTTGGGGCTTGCTAAACAAACAACCCCAATACCGATTAAGGCTGCACCCAGAACATGATACCACTGAATACCATATTCAGGTTCAGGAGAAAACTTTTTCATACGTACAATGTTTAAATTCAAAATCACACTACAACACAAATTGAATTTAGTCAATCAATGTAATTTACTTAAGAACTGTTAAAATATACAGATGGAAATTATAATAATGATTCTTACGTTCTTTGTACTACTCGTAGCCATCGGAGCTTTTTTTCTGCATGCATATTTTAAAAACAAACAATCCCCTGAAAAAGATGATGTAGGTCTGCAGCTCATACTCCAGCAGTTAAATGAATTGTCTCGCACTGTGGATAGTAAGCTTGGCGAAAGTCAAAAAGAAGTTCGTGAAAGCCTACAATTCCACTCTACCCGTTCTAATGAAATTATTAGGGACGTAACCGAAAAATTAACCCGCCTGGACGAAACAAATAAGCAGGTCATATCTTTCGCCGACCAACTACAGTCACTAGAGAATATATTAAAGAATCCAAAGCAGCGCGGAATATTGGGTGAATACTATTTAGAAACTGTGCTAAAAAACGTACTTCCGCCTGGAAGCTATCAAATGCAGTACCCATTCCCAGACAGCACAATAGTGGATGCTGTGGTGTTTGTCAAAGATAAAATAATCCCGATTGATTCTAAGTTTTCTCTTGAGAATTATAACAAAATGATTGAGGCTTTAGATCCAACCGAGAAGAAAAGGCTTGAGACAATTTTTATTAATGATTTAAAAAACAGAATCATTGAAACTTCCAAATACGTACAGCCATCGCAAAACACCACAGATTTCGCTTTTATGTTTATACCCCACGAAGCAATCTACTATGATTTAATTACTAACAAAATTGGTTCTGGTGAAGATGGAGAAAACTTGATTCAAAGAGCTAGTGGTAAATATAAAGTTATTATTACTTCCCCTACTTCTTTCCTCGCCTATTTACAGACAGTATTACAGGGCCTCAAAGCATTACAAATAGAAGAGTCAGCAAAAGAAATAATCAAACGAGTGGAGGAACTGGGAAAGCATTTGAAGTCGTATGATGAGTATCATGCTAAACTCGGTAATTCCCTAGCTACCGTGGTTAATCACTACAATGCAGGTAATAAAGAATTAAAGAAAATAGACAAAGATATCTTGCGTATTTCTGGCAAATCCCCTGAAATCTCACTACTTGAGATAGATAAACCAAAATCAGAAGAATAAAAATATGAGCCTTTATTCTAATAAACCAAACGATATACCCGAAGAGCAGAAAACTCAAATATACAACTCTTTGTGGCGTTCGCACGAAGGAATAAAAATAAAAAAAGCGTACCTAGATGAAGCAGAAAAGTATAAAAGTATTTATGAACGGATGCGCAAAAAATCAGATATATCGATACCCGATGGAAAATTTATTTTATTTATAAATTCAACAATGCGTGGCATTGTCGGAAGTAACGAATTTGATTTTATCGATAAAGACAGACAAGCACTTCTCCTTGAGATAGAAACTGGGTCACCTCAAATAATAGACAAACGAGAATTTTTAGATCGAAATATCGCCTATTGCCTTGGCCTGCCATACAGAGATCCTAGAATCCATTTTTTCCATTCATTTACTGATGACATACAGCAAATCGATTGGGCTCGATGCGCTGGTGTCGTTTTTTCTGGTTCTGAGATAAATGTATGCGACACAGACCCGGCACATCAACCAATACT
>JBKBJD010000052.1:0-3344 GCA_046294035.1 Minisyncoccia bacterium | reverse complement strand
ACAAAGAATTGTATGAGCACTCATATCCGCATTGTTGGCGATGTAAAACCGCGCTCATATACTACGCACGTGATTCTTGGTATGTGCGCATGACGGATCCTGAAATAAAAAAGAAACTTGTCGAAGAAAATAAAACTATCAACTGGGAGCCATCTCATATTCGCGAGGGAAGATTCGGTGAATGGATTGATGGAGTGAAGGATTGGGCCATCTCACGAGAGCGGTATTGGGGCACTCCTTTACCGGTTTGGTTGTCAGAAACTGGTGAGAAGATTGTTGTTGATTCAATTGATACTCTTAAAAAATACACAAAAAAGTCTGGCAATAAATACTTCATAATGCGCCACGGTGGTACCGAAGGCAACAAAGAAGATTTGGTTAGTTATAAAAACCAAGCAGAAGATAACTTGACCCCAGAGGGTAGGGTGGGAGTCGAGGCGAGCGCCGAAGAACTTAAAGCAAAAAACATAGACCTCATCGTTACTTCGCATTTTACTCGCACCAAGGAAACTGCTGAGATAGTACGTAGAGCGCTTGGACTACCAGAGAGTGCGGTGATAGAAGAACCTCGCTTGTGCGAAATGAATCCAGGCACTTTCGATGGAGGTCATTGGAAGGATTATCACGAGCACATCAAGGTGACTGGGCCAAATTGGTTCGATCGGCGTATCGAAGACGGTGAATCATTGAAAGATGTGAAGTTGCGTACCGGAGCAGTGCTGTATGAGCTTGAAGAAAAATATAAAGGAAAAAATATTTTGTTGGTGACTCACGGTGCTCCAGCCTGGCTTCTGTATGTAAATACAGGAATGTATGAGCCAGATCACAAGGAATACGTACCAGCCAATACTTATGTCTTCGTAAAAGAGTTTAAGCGTTTTGTGAATGCTGAATTCCGTGAGTTGCCCTTTGTTCCGATGCCACATGATGAGAATTACGAACTTGATTTGCATAGACCCTATATTGATGAAGTTGTTTTAGAAAAAGACGGAAAAGAGTTTAAGCGCACCAAAGAAGTGATGGATGTGTGGTTTGATTCTGGGGCTATGCCTTTTGCTCAAGATCACTATCCATTTGAAAACAAAGATTTCATTGATGGCCCAGGGTATCCAGCTGATTATATTTCAGAAGCCATAGATCAGACACGTGGTTGGTTCTATACACTACACGCCGTCGGTGTGCTTATGGGTCGGGGTAAGGCCTATCGGAATGTTATATGTTTGGGCCACCTGCTTGATGCTAAAGGTAAGAAAATGTCCAAATCTCTAGGTAATATTGTGGACCCATGGAGTATGATTGAAAAATATGGAGTAGATACTTTGCGTCTATGGATGTATTCAGTCAATCAACCTGGTGAATCAAAAAATTTCGATGAGAAGACCGTGCTCGATTTGAATAGACAAGTATTCGGGTTGTACTACAATGTTCTCGCGTTTTATGAATTGTACAGAGATAGGAATTCTGAAACCAATGATTTACCGAAATCAGGCAACGTATTGGACACATGGATACTCGCCAAGTTAGCTGAACTAACAGAACTCACCACTAAAAACATGGATGAGTACAAGGTACTTGAGCCAGTGCGTGCGATGCGTGAATTTATGAACGATCTGTCTACTTGGTATTTGCGCCGTTCGCGTGAACGTATCAAAGAAGGAGAGGAAAGCGCAAAAAATACTTTATATTTTGTTTTAAAAAATCTCGCAAAACTACTCGCCCCGTTTGCTCCATTTGCCGCCGAAGATGTGTGGCAGAAATTAAAATTGGAGGGCGACCCAGAGAGTGTGCACTTGGCAGATTGGCCAATTGTCGATGCGCGGGATCTGCGACCATTAGTCTTAGAAGATATGACTAAAGCGAGAGAGCTGATTTCCGTTGGGTTAAAAGAAAGACAGATTCAAAACATACCAGTGAGACAACCCTTGGCTGCTTTTTATTTGCCGCAGCTCCCATCATCTGAATATGTAGAGATTATGAAAGATGAGTTGAATGTGAAAAATATCTTGGCCGGAGATATCGTGTCTCTGGATATTAATATTACGGAAGATTTAAAAAATGAAGGAAACTTTCGAGAATTCTTGCGAGCATTTCAAGATTTGCGTAAGCAATCTAAACTCATGCCTTCTGATTTGGTTTCAGTCACTATCGACACAGACACATATGGTCAAAATACTATAAATACTTTTATGAATGAATTTGTAAAAGTAGCCGGTGTTAAAGAAGTCATCTTTGTTCAAAACGACGGTGTAGAAATAAAAGTTGATTCGCTTACCTTTAGGGTCAAGATAGAAAAATAATACAAAATACACTCGACGCCAATACTGTCTTTGAGTGCGTGCTATAATCCAGATTGACAGTATGCACCATATTTATCACACAGAAGCAATCATATTGGGTAGTAGAAATGTTGGTGAGACCGCTCGCGGTTTTTATCTATTTACGCCAGATTTGGGTCTCGTCTACGCACGGGCGCAGGGTATACGCAAAATGTCTTCACGTTTACGGTATGTGCTTTCTGATTATGCTTATATAAAGGTGGATTTGGTGCGAGGTAAAGATATTTGGCGTATTACCAGTGCTTCAAAGACAAATACCTTGGATGGACTGAAAGGAAACAGGCCAGCGATGGAAGTCTTGGTCAATCTTGCTCGACTTTTGTATCGATTATTGAGAGGAGAAGAAGCAAACGAAAATTTATTTCGCGAGGTGCTGCACGGCCTATTGGTACTCGAGCACAAAAAAGACAAGAGAGAGATAGAAAGTATTGAGATTATGCTAGTGCTGCGTGTCTTAGCAAATCTAGGTTATATCGGAGAGTCTGGAGTGCCGGATACTTTGATTCATTCACCGCTCGCTGATGATCTGTTGGAAGAGATTGCTGTCTACAAAGTGGACGCTATTCGCGAGATAAATCGCGCCTTACGTGAGACACATTTGTGATATAATTTACCAATGGCTTTTAATGATAAAGAAAAGCTGAGTAAAATCGATGATTTGAAAAGTAAATTATTTAGTCGCAACTACGTACCGAAGGTAGAGCACTACGATGCTTATCGGCATAGTACTCCTACTGTTCCAGATTCATGGGCACCTGATGAAAAAAAAGAGCACCATACTTCTAATATGAAAACTTCAATTTTTAAAAAATTCTTTATATTTTCTCTAATTTTTTTTGCCATATCGGCTTTATATGTGATGTTTAGTTTTGTGGGTGGAGGAAATAGTGTATCAAACGACAACATCGAGATTTCTGTTTTAGGTAATGCTTTTACCAATGGGGGAGAAGACCTGCCTTTGATAGTAGAGATATCCAATCGCAATAATGTAGCCTTGGAGTTGGTTGA
>JBKBJD010000051.1:0-3611 GCA_046294035.1 Minisyncoccia bacterium | reverse complement strand
AGACATCGTGCTTTACACTCTTTGCTATTGACGCTATTTTATGCATCGATTGCGCTTCATACGTTATTGCAGATATACCGATAATGTCCGGATCAAACTGTTTTATATATTCCCTTAAATTTCTTCTTATCTTCTTGTCAACCCTTAAATCCCATATGTTTATAGTATCTTCGGGAAATTTTTCTCTTTCTACAGCGGCAAGATACATAACACCAAGCGGCGGAATAACCCCTGATGATATAGGCATTGTAAAATTAGATTTGATAATTATCCAAGTAACCAAACATCCCTAACTGGGGATTTTTTTATTTACGTTAGCTGCGTAAAAATTATATGAATATAAATAATGTTGAAGTTTCTGATCTGGTCGAACAATACGGTTCCCCTATTTTTGTTTACGACGAGAAGCAAATACGAGAGAATTATAAAAAAGTTACTAATGCTTTCAGTAAGTATTATCCTAATTTCAAAATATTTTATGCAATCAAAGCCAACAATAATCCTAACATAGCACGCATACTGACAAACGAAGGCTCTGGTATAGATGCTTCGAATGCAAATGAAATAAAACTAGCGCACTACATTGGAGTAACTGGTGAAAATATTATATTTTCAGGAAACTTTCTTTCAGATGAAGACATAAAAATAGGATTAGATGCGAAAGTTCTTTTTAATCTAGATGATGTTTCTTTACTACCCCGTGTTTTGAACTTTGGTACACCTGAAGTTTTGTCTTTTAGAATTAATCCAGGTATTGGTAAAAGCAATGTTGGATACTTTGATGTGACCGGCGGGCCTGAAGCAAAATTCGGCATACACATAGACCAAGCCATTAATGCGTATAAACAGGCAAAAGAATCCGGTATTAAAAGATTTGGTATACATATGATGGGCGGTAGTTGTGTGACAGATCCAGATTATTTTTCTGATATAACTTCTAGGCTATTTGACCTGATTGGTAAAATTAAAAAAGAACTTGATATTAATTTTGAATTTGTGGATTTAGGTGGCGGACTAGGCATAGCCTACCTTCCTGATGAAGTGGATCTAGATTTAGAAAAAATGGTTAAAGGTATAGCGCACACCATAGAAAACAAATGCAAAGAATATAATTTGGAAACTCCCCGAATATTCATGGAACCAGGACGTTATTTTGTGGCCAATGCCGGATACCTGATAGGTAAAATTTTATCTAACAAAAATAGTTACCAAGAAATATGGGGTTCAGACATAGGCATGAACATTGTGCCACGTGTTGTTTTATATGGGGCTTTCCATGAAGTAGTGGTAAATGACAAAGAATACCTTCCAGCTAAGCCAACAAAAATTTGCGGACAAATTTGCGAACAAACAGATTTGTGGTGGAATAATTTACCATTACCAGAATTAGAAATCGGCGACATCATAATTATGAAGAATGCTGGTGCGTATTGCTATGGTATGAGTTATCGCTACAATGGCAGACTCCTGCCAGCCGAGATATTGGTATGCCAAGATGGTAGTACTAAAATAATCCGCGACGCAGAGACTTTTGAAGACACTTTGCGAGGATCATACGTATAATATATTTATAATTAAAAAAACCGTTTTACCGGTTTTTTTAATTTCTATATTAACTTACTTTTTAGATACGATATCAGCTCAGCTATCTTTATCCTTTCTTGCCCACCTGTATCTCGATCACGGATGGTTACACTATCGTCTTCTAAAGTATCAAAATCAATGACTATACAGTATGGAGTACCTATCTCGTCCTGACGACGGTAACGCTTGCCGATGTTACCATTATCATCCCAAGCGATACGCCCGAATTCTTCTTTGAGTGGTGCATAAACCTTGGTGTTGGCATATTCGACAAGTTCTGGTTTATTTTTAAGGAGTGGTGACACACATGCTAGATTTGGAGCCATGGTAGGTTTGAATTTCAAAAACACTCGAGTCTCACCATCTTTTTCTTCTTCATTGTAAGCAGATAGAAGAAGGGCCAAGAAAGCACGGTCTACTCCGCAAGAAGGCTCGATGACGTGTGGGACTATGCGTTCACCACGCTCTTCGTCGATATAATCGAGCTTGTGCACCCCAAGATCATAATCGGTTCGATACGCTAAACCAAAAAGCTCTTTGGTACCAAAGGGATAATCAAACTCAAAATCGATAGTGCGTTTTGAATAAAAAGCTCGATCCTCCTCGGCAACCTCAAGCTCGTGGACTTTGTTCATATCAAGACCTATCTCTTCCATCCAAGCCAGCATTTCGTCACGCCAGTAGATAAAATATTTTTCCCAATCTTCAGGTCGCACAAAATACTCTATCTCCATCTGCTCAAACTCGCGCTGTCGAAAAAGAAAATCTCTTGGAGTAATTTCATTGCGGAAAGCTTTACCAATCTGAGCCATACCAAAAGGCAACTTTGGGTGATATGCGTCGACGGTATTTTTGAAATTCACAAAAATACCCTGGGCCGTCTCAGGACGCAAATATACCGTCGCGGCTGAATCCTCCATCGCTCCAATCTTGGTCGCAAACATCATATTGAACTGACGTGCTTCCCCCACCGGCGCACCGCATTCGTCGCATTTACCTTTTTCTTTGAGAGTGTCTTCGCGAAAACGTTTTTTACATTTGGTGCATTCGACAAGAGGATCGGCAAAACCAGCTACGTGACCAGACGCTTCCCAGACTTTGGCATTCATCAGTATCGCAGCACGCACACCATACATATCTCGACGTCGAGAAACAAAACGTTTCCACCAAGAAGCTTTTATATTGTGAAGCAACTCACCCCCCAAATCACCATAATCCCAAGTACCAGCTAGTCCTCCGTATACCTCAGAACCAGGAAACACAAAACCTCGGCGTTTCGCCAAAGAGACAACTTTTTCCATTAAATCTTTATTTTCCATATATTTATTCGACTACTCGTGCTTTCTTGGCATCAAAACTGGTGTCGCCAGAAAGCTTGGTATTTAAGGAGGACCGATTTATCCTCACATCCACATTAGCAAAATCATCTCGCCCGGTCAAAACAGCCTCATTGAGTAGATCTGGAGTATCGTCCAACTGTGAGAGCGACGGGGTAAAAATTATCTGGAAAGCCACTTCCGGTCCATCAGATCCATACCCTGCTCCTCGTGGAATAGTACCCGCATCCCAGACGATCTCTTTAGTGCTTGAGTTGTATGTCAGATTTGCATCAGCTGGTGAGATAGTGCCGGCAAAATTTACCCACGGTGGCAAGGTGGCACGCACTTTAGTGTTGCGGATCATGTTTGAAGTATTGGTGAGATTCCAGATGACCGTATAGGTAGTCTCAGTCTCAACTTTTGGAGGCAAAGGACCAGTATTGGTAAACGGTCCTGTGTAATAGACAACTTGATTAGAAAAACCAACATTCGAAATTATTTTTACAACTTTGTTGTCATTGCTCTCTATTTTTTTAGCAACGCTACCAGCGACTGCCTGCTTGCCAGTAATAGATGCAGCTAGATTGATGACCGGTTGATTTAATATACCTTCACTAGAAGTGTAAAGCTGCTTTGGCGCAAAACTAAAAGTGAGCAACCCAGTATCACCTGGCTCTACTTCTGCAAAGGCATCGTCAGAATTTTTAT
>JBKBJD010000050.1:0-4105 GCA_046294035.1 Minisyncoccia bacterium | reverse complement strand
GTAGGTGAATTCACTGATACATGCTATGGTGGGTCTAGTCGACTCCTTATAAATCAAACGAATATCATCTATGGATACTGAAGAAACAAAAATGCCAGTAGAAGAGACTACTGAGCACACAGAGCAGGCTCCTGCTCCTGAGACCACTGAAACACCTGCTACAGAAGCGCCTGCTGCAGAATAGTGCACCACAAAACCCCGGGAATCCGGGGTTTTGTTTTTAGGCGCTCTATCTGTGCTATACTGACAGAGTATTATAATTAACTCATAAAACACAAAATGATAGACCCAACAAAAGTAAACATAAATGACTTACCAAAGAAATTTGCCGATGGAGCGCTCGGTGCTTTTGGCAAAGGTGTGTTCTTCTTTGCTGTCACTTCTGGCAACATGCTCGATACTTTTTCGACTACTCCACAGATCATGAAGAGTATTGCGATGTGGATGAATGACCAGGTGAAAAAATACGAAGAAGCATATGGCGAGATAGACATGAATCCGGGAGAAATTATCAGCCCGATTCAGCCGACGGATATCAATAAATAATTTTTTTTAATTTGGTCCCTTTATAAAATAATATATACTATACATATATATGGGAGCCGAAAGACCAGATTTGCAAGAATTTTTAAAAACAAAACCAAAAGACACTACAGAAAATGTGGATGTTTCTTTGCCTACCAATAAATCTGAATCTGTTCAAAATAAAACTGAAACAAAAAAAGGGAAGAAAGAATTTGATATCAATGTAGTGTCTAGTAAGATACAAGATGCAGTAGAAGCTCGTCGTGCTGAAAAACAGATTGCTTTACTTGAATCAGGAAGAGAAGAGGATATAACAGAAGAAGAAAAAAATGCATTGGATAAAGAATTGCGACAGTACGCTTTAGATTTACTTTTGAAAGAAAAAAAGAAATATCGTAAAGAGAACATAGAGAACTCTGGTCCACTTGTTCGTTATTACCATAAATTTAATAAATGGTACGATTCGCTAGAAGATACCCCAAGGGGTCGAGTTGGTCGCAAATTTCTTGAATCTGGTTTGACGGGTTCATTGTTTTTGGGTACTGCTACTGCGGCCGGGCTTGTGCCCCCTACCACGGCTCTTACTCAACTCGGTGCTAGAGTGGTTACAGCGACGACGTTTCGTGCTCTTGCCGCAAGCGCCATGAATTTTCTCACCAAGAAGCGTCCTGACTTTGTAAAAAAAGTTGCGAATATTTTTAGCGAAAAGAATCAGTCTGTGACACCTACTGTAGAATTCAAGCCAGAGAATGTGGCGCATACTGGTGTGCCAAATTTTTCATCAGAAAATCAGAGCACCACATTAGAGAAGAGTGCACCGAATATTGATTTTCGCAAAATGAAATACGCTGGTATTGCTTTAGGTACTTCTTTTGTGTTTTTGATGGGCGGTTGGGTGGCAGCGGCTGCCACTGGTGTGGCTTTAGTATCAAAAGAGCAGTTGAGCGATATGCTCAAACGTAAAATTGAAAAGTATAAAGAACAAGTCAACTCACTTTCCAGTCAGATAAATGTAGACAACACCAGTGAATTATTTTTAGCTAATATTGACCAGGTATCACAGGAACTCGACAAGATCACAAAAACCATACAAGAACTAGAATTAGTCCGGAGTGTAGTAAAAGGCACGATGACTTATGCAAACGGATTGGTCAGCGCAGACATTGGTTTACCTGGTGGGGGTAGTGTTCGTCGTTTGGCGACAGATCCGGCAGATGAATTAAAAATTACTTCCAAAAAGATACTTAAAGCAGAGAAGAAAAAGAATAATGAAGAGCGATTGGCGGCCTAGTTAATTTTATTTAAATTTTCAAATGAACAACAACCCAAAACAAAACACAGAAAGTCTCATAAATCTTTTCGGTTTAGATTCCTTGCCACAGGATGTGCTTGAAAGCCAAGTATCTGAAATAGGCCAGATGATTTTTGAAGAGGTTTTACAAAAAGTCCTTCCTATCTTGTCCGAAGAAGATTTGTCTGCTTATGAAAAACTTGTAGAGCAAGAAACAGAACCCGATGAGCTTCTGAATTTCTTTTTTGAAAAAATACCAAATCTAGGGCAGATTATAGAGGAAGAAAAAAATAAATTTTTGTCTGAAGCAAATATTGTAATTGGGAAAGTATCTAATTGAACCCCATGACAACAAGTGCTCACGAGATCAATCTCAAAATTAAAGATAAAATAGCACATACATTTTTTATAGAAGATTTAGCTGATGATGTGCGAGAAGACTTATTTGCTCAAATTATCAGGATAGTATTTCAGGCTGTCTTGCTCAGGATTACTCCTTTTTTAGATGAAGAAGATTTGGCTCGCTACAATAAAATATTGGAAGCAGGAGCTAATGCAGATGAATGTACTGATTTTTTTCTAAACACTGTACCAGTTTTTGAATCTGTCGTTTATGAAGAGATTCAAAACATTGCCAGAATCTTGGAAAAAGAGAACCCGGGCGCTATTTCTCAACTAAACGCAGAAAAAAAGATAGAAGATGTACGCAACACACTATTGCAAAAATTTTCCTGAAAGACCTGTCTTTCGCGAATGGTTTTGTGTATACTGTAATGTGTGTATGGCTTGTACGTCTCTATATAGTACATAGCTTATTATTAATAAAATATTATGAAAATGAAGAAAATATTAAGTGTTTTGTTTCTGGTATTTGTCTTTGTGCTAGCTCCGAGCGTGAGTTCGGTTGCTTCAGCTCAAGCTAATCCACCTGTTTTAGGTCCTGCTTGTACAAAGCTCATGTTTAATATGAAGCTTGGATCTACTGATGCCATGACTAATGGTGAAGTTTCTATGCTTCAAAAGTTTTATGTTACTAATGGCTTTCTAAATATGCCACAAAACGTACCGTTTGGTTTCTTTGGGCCATTAACTCAACAGGCCACTATTAATTTCCAAAACCAATACAATATCGTACCTGCGTTTGGTTTTGTTGGTCCTTTGACTCGTGCAATGATCGCTCATTTGACATGCGTATCGTCTGTGCCTCCTGTTGGTAATCCTGCTGTACCAAACAACCCGGTTATCCAATTAAATCCAGGATTGTTAAACAACCCAAATGCTTTTGTTAACCCAGCAAATCCAAATCCTGTAAATCCAAATCCTGTAAACCCAAATCCTGTAAACCCAAATCCTGTAAACCCAAATCCGGTGAACCCAAACCCAGTAAACCCAGTGAATCCTATTAATCCAGCGGGCCCTACAGTAACCACAACACCTCCTGTTTTTGTCCCATGTTTACCACCAGCTTTATTCAACGTGTTTACAGGTGCTCCTTGTAATCCAAATGTAAACCCAGTGAATCCAGTGAATCCAAATCCGGTGGTGCCAGTAAATCCTGTAGCTCCTGTAGCTTGTACGCCAGCTAGCGCTCCTTCTATAACTATACTTACTCCAAATGGAGGAGAAAAGTTTATGCTCAATGATCAGGCAAAAGTGGCTTGGACAAGTTGTAACCTTGCATCTGACACGGTAAGGATTAGCCTGATAAATCAAACAAGCGCAAATCCTTTGGTGACTGTAATGTATCCAATGATCAACGCTACCCCGGATGATGGTTCTGAGGCTGTACAATTTTCTCAGCCAGTAGGCATGCCTCCTTTCCAACTTGGTACAGCTTTTAAGATTAGAATTGACCAAGTCCTAGTAAACGCAGCGGTTAACCCGGTACTGGTTTTTGATGAATCAGACAACCTGTTTACCATAAACTAAAGCGCTCTAGTTTAAACAAAAATACCCTTCTAAAAGAAGGGTATTTTTGTTTAAGGAAAGACTTGACATTGAAATCTGGATGGTATATACTCCCACCACGTCTATATCAGTGTTGATACGGGCGTTTTACTTTGAAAAGTGAATACATAGAGAACCCTCCCCGTGAGTTTCTGGGGAGGACGCAAGTCTCTAAAAGTTTATTTCGTTTTTAATGATTCAAGAGCTAGATCAGACAGAAATCTTAAAACAAATCACGCTTACCGAAAGGTAAGTGGAAAGATGCTGTTTTTTATTTTGTTTTTCCAATTTTCAAATTCTATAAATACTCAAACATCCATTATTGTAAATGTTTCATTTAAA
>JBKBJD010000004.1:14074-14398 GCA_046294035.1 Minisyncoccia bacterium | reverse complement strand
AATTCAGAGATGGTTTGCGATATTATTTGAAAAAACATATTTACAAAAATACTGAGACCGTGCACCTGTGGGAAGCTTTTGAAAAAGTAAGTAAGAAGCCCGTAAAAAAAATAATGCACAACTGGACAAGTAAATCAGGCCACCCTGTAGTAGAAATAAGTGAGACAAAGAGAGGTCTCTTGCTATCACAGAAAAGGTTCTTTGCATCGCCCGTATCATCCAAGAAAAGCAAAGACAAAACGATCTGGCAAATTCCAATATCTATTGCTGATGAGAATGGTAGTGTTTCTACTACCCTATTCGGAAAAAAACAAATCCTACTGC
>JBKBJD010000004.1:0-14064 GCA_046294035.1 Minisyncoccia bacterium | reverse complement strand
CAAGGAAACAAGTTTTCATCGTAGCACCTACTCACACGAATTGCTAATGAAGCTAAAGGATCCGGTAGCGTCGCGTGAATTAGCACCAGTTGATCGCATTGGTATTATACGAGATTTGTTTGCGGGTGCTGAAGCGGGACTTGTGCCGACCGCCTACGTGCTCGAATTCCTTGAAGCATACAAAACAGAAGATAACTACATAGTCTGGACAGAGATCGGCACCGGTCTATCAAAGTTGAACCAATTGTATACAGGTACAAAATTGGAACCTAAAATAAATGCCTTTATAAGAAGACTCTACACACCAATATTCGAAAAACTCACTTGGGACAAGCAAGAAAAAGATGCCCACACAACCTCGCTATTGCGTTCACATGTCATCAGTAAGCTGGGTCACGCAGGAGACAAGAGCATGGTGATTGAGGCAAGAAAAAAATTTGCTCTCATAGAAAAAGGAGAGAAAGTTGACCCAGATTTACACGGTGTCATCTATAACCTTTTTGCACATTATGGTGGAGAAAAAGAATACAAAAAACTCCTCACTCTCTACAAGAAAGAAACTCTACACGAAGAAAAGAATCGTATTGGCTATGCACTGGCCAACTTTAACCAAAAAGAGCTTTTGTGCAAGACTGTGCACTTTGCTTTTTCAAAAGATGTTCGCCCACAAGACACTGTCGGCATTTTGACCAGCCTCGCTGGCAACACATCAGGGAGAGATATATGGATCACTGCTATCAAGACAAATTGGGACATGATCATCTCTCGATACGGCGACGGAGGTTATACACTCGGCAGACTCTTGGGAGGTCTTTCTTTGAGCCCGCACAAGAAACATCTAGATTTCTATAAAAAATTCTTCAAAAATCATCCAGCGCCAGGCGCCGCTAGATCTATCGAGCAGACAAAAGAACGTATCGAAAGCAATATACTCTGGGCCAAAAGAGACGCCAAATACCTTGACAAATTCCTAAGTAAGGAGTAAAGTAACGTTTAGTTTTTTGTTCACCTCAAATGCACTTATATTATGGCAAAAGTGGTTTTAAAAGAAACACCGACCCCGAAAACCGCAGCAGAAACAAATACAACCGCAGGTAACACTGCAAAACAAAAAGCAGACCGGGAAACAAATGACGACCTTCGGGTCAGAACAACCGGTGTGGACAGAGAAGATAGGGGTGATTAATTTTTATCACAATCTTTAAGAAAAACCGTAATTTGGAAGCAAAATCCATTTTACGGTTTTTTTATTTCAATTCATTAACCTTCGCAGCCACGATGAAATCGTTCTCGGAGAGGCCGCCGATGGCGTGGGTGGTGAGGGTTAGTTTCACTTTGTTGTAGTGTATTTCTATATCTGGATGGTGGCCTTCGTTTTCCGCAATATCGGCTACGTTGTTGATGAAATTTATCGCACCGATAAAGTCAGCAAATTTGAATTCCCTTTCGATACTTTTAGAATTGTCGGACAGTACCCATCCAGGCACGTCCGGCATATAATTAGCCACTTCTTCTGGCAAGAATGGGTCTACGTTCCCCTCGCAAGGCACACATTTCTTTTTAGAAAAATTATTAGACATAGAGTTTGCCAAGGATGCCCCTTGGCAGGGTTGTTTGTTTTTAGTTTGTAGATTTTATACCGAGTTCCTTCATCTGCTTTTCGGGAATTTGGGCTGGGGCGTTCATCATGAGGTCCTTGCCTTCACCAGTCTTGGCAAAAGGAATAACTTCACGGATGTTTGGCTCATTGTGGAGTATCATCATTAGTCGGTCAAATCCCCAAGCGATGCCTCCGTGTGGTGGCGCACCGAAATCGAGTGCTTCGAGCATGTGCTTGAAATTAAGGTCTATACGCTCTGCATTGTACCCCATGATTTCAAAAGTATTCTTTAAAGCTTTGGCTTCGTGGTTTCTAATACTACCACCACCGATCTCATAACCATTGAGTGTGATATCATACTGAGTGGTAAGTATATCGCCTATATTCTTTTTATTCATGAAATCATCCATGTGTTCCGCTCGAGGCTTGGAGAATGGATTGTGGGTAAAGGTCCATTCCCCTGTACCGTCCACATTATCCTCACCTGTTTTTTCAAACATTGGGAAATCCACCACCCATAGGAATGCGAGCAGGTCTGGATCATTCTTGTCTTCACGGATGTCTGGACGGTCGTTGCCGTATTTTGCCATGGCTTCCGCATAAGAAATCCTTGGGAAAGGAATCTGCTGAATTTTCTTTTCTGGATAGAGTTCTTGCACGAGCTTTATCAAAAGCTTTTCATTTAAACTCATTACGTCTTCTTCGGTAACAAAAGACATTTCCATATCGAGCTGAGTAAACTCTGGCTGTCTATCGCCACGAGTATCTTCATCGCGCATACATTTTGCAAATTGGAAATACTTTTCAAATCCGGCCACCATGAGGAGCTGTTTGTATTGTTGCGGGGACTGAGGGAGAGAATAGAAATTTCCTGGGTAGATGCGGCTTGGCACTACAAAAGACCTAGACCCTTCAGGGGTCGGCGCAGACATAAGCGGGGTCTCTACTTCAGTGAATCCTTCTAGGGCTAGGTGGTTCCGGACTAAATTCTGCACCTTGGAACGCATACGCATATTGCGTTGCATCCGGTCATTGCGTAAGTCCAAATATCGATATTTCAAACGAGTGTCTTCATTTACCTCGCGGGTATCGCCATCTATAGGGTATGGCAAAGTCTCTGCTTTATTTAGCACCTCTATACCAAGAATTTCGAGTTCTATATCACCATTCAATACTCCAGCCTTTTTGTTCCTTTCTGGGCGTTCGTTGACCTTACCTTTCACTTCTACCACCCATTCCGGACGGACTTCTTTACCCACCTCCATAGCAGCGCTACCAGGCAATATCACACCCTGCACGAGGCCAGTCATATCGCGGAAATCCATGAAAATCATCTTACCCTGATCACGGCGCACATTGACCCAGCCAGCAATCGTGACTTCCCCACCTACTTTAGTATTTAAATCTTTAATATAGATTCTATTTTGCATAATGACATACTAGCGCAAATAGGCATTTTAAGCCAGCGCTGAAAGCAAAAATTTTTTCCAATTACTGAATATAATTTTTTCAACTTCTTCTGCTGAATATATCTTCTCCAGTTCTTTAATAAGATTGATATACTCACTAGTATCCTTTATCTCTGGCACATACTGAGGCCAAGACATACCATCAAAGTCTGAACCAAAGGCTACATGGTCAACACCACAAACCTCTACCGCATGCTTTATATGTGCTACCACATCCGCTAAAGTAGCATCCTCTACCCTCTTGTTTAAAAATTCTGGTACGAAAGCAACACCTAACACACCTCCTCGGTTAGCTACTTCTTTGAGTTGAGAATCGTCCAGATTTCTACGATGTGGATTCAAGGCTAATGTGCATGTATGCGAATTAAAAACCTTCCCGTTAAAACACTGCATAGCGTCAGAAAATAAAGTTTTATTCATATGAGCAGTGTCGAGCATTATACCTAACTCCTCCATTTTAATAAGCAATTTCTTGCCATCTTCAGTGATACCATTATCAGTATCTGTGCCACCGCCGTATTGGTTGTCACGATTCCACACAGGACCAATCATGCGGAGTCCTTTTGCATAAAAGCCTTCGATATTGTCGAGACTGATGCCGACAGCATCCTCAGCTAGTAAGACGAGGCCGAGCATACCGTCAGTGTCTAGCACGGTCTCTAGATCAGTTTTGGTGCGTATTATTTTCATCTTGCCTGCACTTTTAGTCTCGAGCTCATTGTAATAATCAAGCTGACGCGCCATCTCCTCTCTACAAATCTCTGTGCTCGAAATTATACTTTTCCCATCAAATTTATAAGGAAAGCAAACCCCGAAAACCACTTTCACACCACTCTCTGTGAGTCGTACATAATCAGATTGATTAAGCCTAGGTGCCGACAATAGATGCGATTCATCAAAGCTATTTTTCGCCAAAAAATCCTTACCAGTTATATGCAAAGAGTTGAAAGATATATCTTGGTGTCCGTCGATAATGCGATATGTATTCATAATATGTATCTTACTGTAAATTATAAAAAAATAAAGGGATACTGTTTTGATAGCTCGAAAGCTCAGTATCCCTTAAATTGGATTAAAAAAATAAAACAAACTTTATGCTGCCTGTTCATCCTTATCTTCGAATTTAACCAGATTATTTATCTGCTCAAAACTCAAAGACATTAAAGGCTCAACAACTTCTTTTGGAACAAAGTCCCCGTTCAAAAGGTCAAACTGGCTGAATCCTCTGCGCTCGGATAGTAATCTGCGAAAGTTTTTCCTTTCAATTACAAAACCTGGATTAATAATTTCTCTGCTCCATATCACTAACCGAGCACGTTCATTCTGATCGTCACCAACACTGGCGAGTTCAGAATTTAATTTTGCTCTTTGTTTGTGTAAATCAACGAGCTTTAAAACACTTTCAAGTAGATCTTGTTCTGCATTGCAAGGAAGAAACCGAAAGGTTCCGCCTGGCAGTATTGAATGGCCCATATACTTAGGAAGCCATCCAAACTTACCACTCTTTAAAAGAGATTTATACATCCGATCAAGTACACATCGAAGAGGTTGGCTCTTGGTGTAATTAATCATGTCAATTCCTGACATGGTATAAGTATCGCCTATTCCTTCGTGTTCCAGATTCTGTTCTTTTTGTTGCCAATAACAAACAAGCGAATCAAGTAAAATAACTGCTTCTTTGATTGGGAAAAATCCCGTTGCTGGAAGTAGACAATCGTTTCTAATCATTTCTGCGTGTTGACTTTTCATAACCAAAAAATGTTCAACATCGCGAAGCTTTCCGGGTGAATCTATTCGAGTCAAAACTCCTTCCGTAGAGATGTGACGGTCGAAAATACCCTTACGCTGATCATATCCCTGTAAAATAAAAAATTCATTTTCAATAATGATTTGAAAAAAGTCGTGAACCCAAGGAAAAGTCAGCAAATCTGCATCAAGCATTACATTCTCCTGACCCAATGCTAGTCTTTTTGCTTCATGGTGAACGTGTCCAAGATTTATTTTGTGACCAAAATTTTTGGCGGACAAGTACCCATTGCTTTGAATAATACTTGAATTAACTTTCAAATATGGTGAAAGCACCGGTTCTGTTTGTACCGCACAATGATGAGTTACACCGTTTTCTTTTATGTTCTGTGGTTCGTCCGCAGTATCAACTATGGACATATTACCCATATAGTCACAAATCTGCACACCCATAAATGGGTACATAGAATTTGAAGGCCAGTGCAACCCTATGTGCGGGTTTGCACGTATGTTTATACCAGAACGAGTAAGGTTTAAAACATCGTTGGGTCCCAACTTGTGGGATTGCCCACCCCAAGGATTCTTGGCGTCAACGCCGATTAGAAAAAAGTTTTGGTGTTGGTTTTCCAGAGTGTCCAAAGTTACCATTCTTGGATTTGGGTTATTTTTTGTGGGACGAATCGGATAAAGTAAGTCAAGGCGGTTCATAAGACAAGTTGTTTTATTTTTTTGTGAAAGAACAAGTTGAAAACAAAGAACCCTCGAATGATCGAGAGTTCCTGTTTATTTTCTTCTGCTTAATTTAGAGAAAAAATCAAACACCAACCCTCGATGCTGCTGGGGTGACCAGCATCATAATAAAGACGTAACCGGTAAGGTGTGCGCAAATCGTCTTTACTTTTAAGGTGTTTAATTCCATTACTTTTTTATAATACAAAATCTACTACGAAAGTCAACGGGTTTAGAATAAATGAAACAATATATAAATCACAATAGCAATAATGATAGCAAGGACGAGGTCGTCAAAGAATTGCCGTTTTTCTTTTTTAGTGATGAGTTGCCAGATAAAACTCGGCAGCCCCACAAACAGCACCACAAATGCTTCCCACATGGTTTTAGTATAAATTAACTCCTAATGCTTCCCTCACCTCCCGCATCTTCGCCTCCGCCCGAGTGCGAGCACGTAGACCACCATCTTTTAATATAGCCAGCGCTGCGTCCTTATCTTCGGCAAGCTTCTTTCTCTTTTCACGCATCGGTGCTATGAATTTTTCCAAGTCTTCGATCAATGCTTCTTTGAGTACTTTGTATTTACCTTTATTTGCTTCATAAAGTTCACGGAGCTCATTCTCTGGGCGAATTAATTTATGAATAGCATAGACATTGGTAGGCACATCGCCACTCGAGTCTGTCACTATACCCATCACGCATTTTTTTATCTCTTCGTATTCAGCAAAAAGCGGAATTGTGTTCTTGTAACTCTTCGACATTTTTTGTCCGTCGATCCCTGGCACAGTCGCCACATCAGCGACAATCTTGTGTTCAGGCAAGACAAACTTTTCTCCAAATGTATTATTGAATTTAAGCGCAATATCACGAGCTATCTCGACGTGCTGTTGTTGATCCTTGCCGACTGGCACCACACCGGCATCATAGAGGAGTATATCGGCCGCCATGAGCACTGGGTAATTGAAAGTACCTACATTTATCTCTTTATTTTTTGCCTCAGCATCTTTGAAAGCATGCGCTCGCATAAGGTATGGCATGGTAACGAGGGTATCAAAAATCCATGCGAGTTCGGTATGCGCCCCCACGTCACTTTGTTTAAAAATGGTCACTTGTTTCGGGTCAAGTCCAATAGCGAGATAATCCAACAATACCCCCAAGATATTTTCTTCCATCTCTTTTTTGTCTTGAATGAAATTTAGTGCATGATAATCAGCAATCATCACATAAGCATCGTAATCCTTCTGCATTTCCACGAATTGCTTCATGGCACCAAAATAGTTGCCAATATGTGGCGCGCCAGTCGGTTTGACCCCAGAGAGCATGATTTTCTTCTTCATAAATGGGATTTTATCACAAATCCACAAGGAAGTCACAGCTTTATTCAAGCTCTATACTTCCGCTACGAGTAGCATGTGCTAGAATGTCTCTGTGACCCAAGAAAACAACAGAAAACAAAATTACTCACCTCGTACTCGTGCCCACGATGCATTACGAGTTCCGCCACAAAGCCTAGAGTCTGAAATGGCGGTGCTCGGATCTATCATGCTTCGAAAAGATGCTATCCAAGAAGTAGAAGATATCTTGCATCCCGATTCTTTCTACGCGGAAAAACACAAGATGATCTATGCGGCAATGCTTGACCTGGCATTACACAACGAACCGATAGACATTCTTTCACTCTCTACCAAACTAAAGGAACAAAAAAGACTAGAGGCTGTGGGTGGTAATAAATATTTGGCTGATATCGTAGGCACAGTACCTTCTTCTACCAACGTCAAATATTATGCTCAAATCGTACAGAAAAAATACGCGCTACGTAGCTTGATCGATGCAGCTGATTACATCTCAGAAATTGCAATGGATGAAGGCGATGACCATATAGACGAAGTGTTAGACTTGGCAGAAAAGAAAATATTTTCAGTAGTTTCTTCTCCGACTAGTCAAAAATATGTCAGCTTGAAAGACTCTCTACCAGAAGCATGGGAACGCTTGGAAAAATTACACGAACACAAAGGAGAACTCCGAGGTATACCGACTGGTTTTCGAGATCTCGACAATATGCTATCCGGCCTACAAAAATCTGACCTCATTATATTGGCAGCCCGTCCATCTGTCGGTAAGACAACCCTCGCACTTGATATGGCTCGAATGTCAGCTACTAATCATGACAAGTCTGTACTCATCTTCTCCCTTGAAATGTCTTCTCAGCAACTTGTCGATCGTATGCTCTCCGCTGAGTCACGAGTTAATGCATGGAATCTACGCACTGGACGCCTTTCTTCTGACAAAGAATTCACTCATTTACGTGATTCGCTCGATAAACTTGCAAAAGCAAAGATTTATATCGATGATCAGCCAGGCAACTCTATCGCTCGCATGAAGGCGCTTGCACGACGCATCAAAGCCGAGAAAGGATTAGATATGATAATGGTGGATTACCTCCAGCTCATGACAACCACCAAAAACTACGATTCGGTGGTAAACCAAGTTACCGAAATTTCACGTTCTTTGAAGGCACTAGCAAAAGAACTCGACGTGCCCGTTGTGGCCCTCTCCCAGCTTTCTCGTGCTGTAGAATCACGTGGAGGCAAACCTAGACTTTCGGACTTGCGAGACTCTGGCTCCATCGAACAGGACGCCGATGTGGTTATTTTTATTCACCGAGAAGACAAAGGAAAAGATGAGTCCGAGCGCACAAACATAGCAGAAATACTAATTGAAAAACACCGAAATGGCCCTACTGGTAAAGTAGATCTATATTTCGATGATAAAACCACCACCTTCCTATCTCTTGAGAAAAGCAGCCTGAGCGACTTTGCTGCACCATCTCCACAAGGCAGTGGAGGACTAGAAGACTTTTAATATATGGATATAGTAGATAAACTGACAGAAGCATTTAAAGAATTTCCTGGTATTGGTGAACGTCAAGCTAGACGTTTTGTGTATTTCTTGATGGCTAAAAATGGTGAGTACACACAAAACCTTACGAAACTCATAAGTGAGCTAAAGAAAGACATCGCTCAGTGTAGGGAGTGTTTTAGGTTTTTTGTTGATGACCATCAAGGCAACTTGTGCGATAACTGCTCCTCACACAATAGAGATGCTTCTATGCTTTTGGTAGTAGAAAAAGATGGAGACCTGGAGAGTATCGAAAAAAGCCGCGTATACAAAGGCAAGTATTTTGTCTTAGGTGGACTCGTACCTATAGTAGAAAAAAATACGCCTAGTCGGGTGCGTATAAATGAGCTCCTGACCTTAATCGACAAACGTCCTAATCTACAAGAAATAATCTTGGCTTTTACCATTTCACCCCAAGGAGACCACACAGATTTTTATGTACGTGAACAAATCCGGCTAAGCACTGATAAAAAAGGTATCAAAGTATCCTCTCTTGGGCGTGGGCTTTCTACTGGCACAGAGCTTGAGTATTCCGACAACGACACACTCAAGAATGCTTTAAAAAATAGACAATAAAAAAACTCCGATTGTGTCGGAGTTTTTTTATTATTTTATTGAAGTAATCTTTACTTTGAAGTAAGGCTGTCGGTGTCCGTTTCGGCGTAGGTATCGTGACTTTTGCTTGTATTTCATGACGAGCACTTTTCGTGCACGACCGATCTCAGTAATCTCTCCATCTACCTTTGCTCCAGCAATGTATGGCATGCCGATAGTGGTATTTTCTCCATCATCGACTAGCAAAACCTTATCGAAAGAGACTTTGTCCCCTTTTTTGAATTCACCCTTCATCTTTTCAATAGAAATGGTTGAATTTTTCTCGACTTTATATTGCTTGCCGCCGGTTTGTATAACTGCAAATTCCATAGGGACTATATTACACGAAAGGCCTATAAATTGCAAGTCCCCAGGTTATGGATTAAACCCTATTTCAGGAACATAGCAATTTTGCTATAATGACACCATGCAAACAAAGATCATAGAGCGTTATTTCTTTTTTGGTATTTTATTACTTACCCTATTTTTGGCTTTCCTTATATTTAAGCCATTTTTACCCATCCTAATCATCTCTGCTTCTTTTGCGGTGGTACTTTCTCCTGTACACAAATGGTTTAAAAGAAAGCTACCGAACGGCTTGGCAGCTTTCTGCGCGCTCATCTTCTTTATATTGATTATCTGTGGACCCCTATTTGGTCTTGGGGTGCTCGTATTCAATCAAACCCAAGATTTATACACCACCCTCATCCAAAACGGTGGACCTGGTCCGACTATACAAAAACTAGAAACGAGCATCAACAGTGTATTACCTGAAGGTTTTTCTTTTGATGTAAAT
The DNA here is from genome assembly GCA_046294035.1 of Minisyncoccia bacterium. GTDB lineage: Bacteria > Patescibacteriota > Minisyncoccia > Phycocordibacterales > UBA9973 > UBA9973. Next base: position 4,232 of record JBKBJD010000004.1, on the reverse strand, counting down.
CAAAAGATATCTGAATTTATCATCTTTATGACTCGCAATGTCGCTGCCATATTCACTTCGACACTATCTACATTATTTGGATTTTTCTTGACCCTGGTCTCGCTTTTCTTCTTCTTGAAAGACGGTGCTCACTGGAAAAAAGAATTGATCCTCCTCAGCCCTCTCTCAGATCGAGATGATAGCAAGATATTAAATCGACTCACTCAATCTATCAACGGCATCATCAAAGGTTATCTACTGATTGCAATCATCCAGGGTACCATGATGGGTCTCGGTCTTGCTTTTTTTGGAGTACCACAAGCAGCACTATGGGGCGTCGTCGCTGGTATTGGTTCCCTACTCCCAACTGTCGGCACTGCCCTAGTGTCTATACCAGCAGTAATCTTCCTTTTTGCTACCGGCCAAGTACCACAAGCCATCGGTATGAGCATCTGGGCGTTTATGATTGTCGGCTGGGTGGATAATTTATTAAATCCGCTCGTAATTTCCTCAAAAATAAAAATACCCCAAATTCTCGTGCTTTTTTCAGTGCTCGGAGGATTGGCACTCATGGGCCCGGTCGGATTTTTGTTTGGTCCTTTGATTATTTCACTACTTTACGCTCTCATCACTATCTATCGTGATGAATACGAGACTGCAGAAGAACCTAAAGCATAACATGTATTTATTCAATACCCGGACTCGACAAAAAGAAGCATTTAAACCCATTGGTAGTAAGGTCGGTATGTATACTTGCGGACCGACTGTTTACAACTATGCCCATATTGGCAATCTACGCGCATATATCTTTGCCGATATTTTACGCAAAAGTCTCACCTATCTAGGGCATGAAGTTACTCAAATCATGAACATCACCGACATTGGGCACCTGGCTTCAGATGCAGACTCTGGCGAAGATAAAATGACCAAGGGCCTACTCCGTGAAGGCAAAGAATTAAATCTGAAAAACATGCGAGAATTGGCAGAATTCTATACTGCGCGATTTAATGAAGACTTAGAGAAACTAAATATAAAATTCCCTTCTGGTCAATACTATGCATCTGACTACGTACCAGAAGACGTCGAACTGATAGAAAAATTAGAAGAGAAAGGATTCACCTATACCACTAGTGATGGCATATATTTTGATACAGCTAAAATGCCAGATTATGGTGTCCTCTGGGGTGGCAAGAGAACTACTGATAAAGAACACGCTCGTATCGATGAAAATTCAGAAAAACACAACCCAGAAGATTTTGCTTTATGGAAGTTCAACGACAAAATCGGCTACTCTTCAAAATGGGGGCAAGGTTTTCCTGGTTGGCACATTGAGTGTTCGGCTATGGGTATGAAATTCCTTGGAGAACAATTTGATATACACACCGGCGGCATAGACCACATCTCCATACACCACACAAACGAGATAGCTCAATCCGAATGTGCCACCGGCAAAAAACCTTTTGTGAGGTATTGGCTACATGGTGAGTTTGTCGATACGGCTGGTGAAAAAATGGCCAAATCAGGCGATAATTCTCTGACCCTGCAAACAATCATAGACAAGAATATCTCTCCTCTTTCTTACCGTCTATGGCTCCTCATGGCCCACTATCGCACTAAGGTGAATTTCCACTGGGAAGCCCTTTCTGCTGCCGATACGGCGCTCAAACGCCTACATAGCGCCTACCTTGACCTTGGTACAGACATGGGTACTGTCTCAATCGAATATAAAAATAAATTCACTGAACGCATCAGTGACGACCTAGACACCCCGCGCGCACTATCTCTACTTTGGGATATCGTGAAAGATGAAAAAATCACAAATGCTGATAAAAAAGCTACTATTTTGGATTTTGACCAAGTGCTTTCGCTTGGTTTTACTGAATTAAAGCAAATCGAAATTCCAGACGAAATAATTAAACTAGCAGAAGAAAGACAGCAAGCTCGTGTAAATAAGGATTGGGCAAAAGCTGATGAACTCCGAGATAAAATAAATGCTTTGGGCTATGAAGTGAAAGATGCGAGCGAAGGGCAAACTTTATCTAAAATATAAAATACTGAAAATAAAAAGAGCCCCGCAAAGTTTGACCTTACGGGTCTCCTTTGCGGGGCTTTGAATAAATTATGGCTAATCTTCTCTGTGATAGCCCATTTTTTCCAACATTTCCTCAATTCTTTGTTCGAATATCATTTGTTCCTCCAGCTCGTCTGCTGGATTTCTTTCTCCGTCGGGCAAAACAGTGAATTGTCCAATCTGATAACCTCCATCAGAAGTTATTTTCACGGCAGTGTTGCCTTCGTATTCTTTGGCCTCAACACCATCAATGAAAATACGATCTTGGGCCTCTCCTCTGGTTTCTACAAACACGTACACCTGGCCTGCTACGATAATAAACGTTATATCCAAACCATCATCGAATAAATCCGACAAATCCTCCCCTGCAATTCCTCGGCGGAAAAGTACGGTCAGGATGGCATCTCTGCGAACCCGGCTTGTTTCCTTCACCAACATGCGCAGGAGTTCATCGGTACTTTTTTCATCCAGCTGTTGAATGAAAAGATTAAAATCGATGAAATCCCAATCGCCGGATCCAGCCTGACTAGGGTCGATAGCAGAGGTAGGATTTTGGCCCACAAATGCTTTCGGCAGGTTCGGGTCGGAAGAAGTGGTTTCGGTTCCTGGTGCTTTTGTGGCACCCGATACCTTGTTAACTTTTCCTGTACCCCATTTCCCAGCAGGAGCATTCCGCCAATCGTTGTGAAGACCTGACTTAATAAAAACCTCTTCTAATCCACGAAAAACGCGCTGGTAAATTTGCAAAACAATTTTTAGCTTCCCGAATTTACGGGACCCGTTAATGTCCTGAATGATTACGTTAGCCCAGTTAGAGTTAAACGCATTCTCGTTTACCACCTCCCACACTTTGTCTGGTAAAATATACCCGCCCTTGACGAGTTCGCGAAATTCCTTCGCAAGCTTGTCGTATTCCTTTTTGATAATAGCAGCCTGCCTATCATATTCGGACTTAGTAATTTTACGTTCTTTCAACTGTTTTTTAATAAACTCAGCCTTACTTAGACAATCAAGCAGTTTTGTGGCTAATTGAATCAAATCATCTGCAGGGTCCATATTGGGATCTTTGAGCTTTGTTACCATAGATAGCTCATGCTCATATTCTTTCATAAGCTCCTCGGCCTCTTCTTCAAGAGCAAGAACTCGCTCCATCAAAGCCTCCTCTGTAATTAATCCAGCTTCATATTCTTCGTATACTGAGTTAAGTGCCGCGTTAATTACTATAGCCGTCGAGCGTATGTCTTCCGGCACACCTTCGAGATCAATAAGGGACGGGATTGCCTCTATCTGAAGGTGGTACTGCCCTTCGCAAATCCACAGACTCGGCTTACGAAAACACAAAAAATCCTTAAGTTTTTGCTTTGCCTCTCCTTCAGGCATTTGTTTGTAGATGTCCAAGGCTTTCATTAAGGCCCAGAACTCTTGCAAAAGCTCTGGATTTAAGTAAATTTCACCCAAGAATTCTTCGTCACTTAAGAAAGCAACAATTTTTTCCTGAAGTCTTGTGCAGTTCGGATCTCCCATACAATCGCCAGTGGCGAATTTTTCAAGAAGTTCTTGATCATAACTTGTTTGATGACCTTCTTTGGCGCGTTCGTATCCACGTTGGATGCGGGTAATTCCATCTGCCCATTGTTGGTCGCCGGGTTTAGGCGCTACAATTTTGGGCTTTGGCCACTCAAACTTGAAGGCGTAGATAAAATGGTCAAAGATTAGGCTATTCGGTTTGTAAACCGGGATCGCCACCATTTTGCCACTATCATAATCCTTCTGCATTTGATCAATAACTTTGGCAAATGCCGGGTCTGTCTGATATAGAGAACCCAACTCATTTTGAACTTGCACTTTGGTTGGAGTTCCATCTGCTATAAGCCTAAGGTAACCCTGGTAACCAGCATTCGCCAGGTTCAGCACCAATAAAAATTTCTCCTCATCCCACATGTGGGGAGGAGTGAATCGAGGGCCACGCCCTCCGGTATTACTACCAGAACCACCGGGGTTGTGAATATCTACTACTTCGTCCGGACTGATCCGGAAATTGAAATCAATATCTGCCGGCGGGTTCTGAACATAGTAAGAGACGGCTACAGACGTAGCCACAGTAGCTGTCCCTAGGATGGCCAGATCGGTCGCGGTAATTGTTGTTGCCGCAAAGGTTGTTGTAGCACCCCCTTCTGCAAGG
>JBKBJD010000049.1:0-4200 GCA_046294035.1 Minisyncoccia bacterium | reverse complement strand
CCCGTGGAGGAAAACCAAAACCAAATTCATCTACCCGAATACCAAACCATTTGGCGGTGATAAAGTGTCCCAATTCATGCACTGTCACCAAGACGAGCAGAATTATGATGAAAATTATTATATCCATATAACTAATTCAAAACCTCGTTTTCTTTTTTAGTAAAAATATTTTCTAAATTTTTATTAGATTCATCGACAAGCTTCTGTAGTTCATCTTTTGCTCGCTTCAATTCGTCTTCAGTGAGTTCTGTATTTTTCTTGGCAGTCTCTAAGGTATCCATCTCATCCTGACGAACCTTACGCACAGAGATGCGTGCATCTTCGAGTTTATCTTTCAAAACTTTTACCAATTTTTGACGAGTTTCACCAGTCAGTTGAGGGAAAATCACGCGTAGCCCCGCCTCGTCTACTGCAGTCGAAAGACCTAAGTTAGCTGCTTGGATCGAGCGTTCTATTTCTTTGATGACACTTTTATCCCACGGATTAATGCGGAGAGTTTTTGGGTCTTCGATAGCTACTGAAGCCACGTTTTTGATCGGCTGCTTCATACCATAGGATTCTACAAGTACTGAATCAAGTACGATAGGCGAAGCTCGTCCGATATTGAGCTCGCTATAACTCTTACTGAGGAAATCCTCGACCTTCTTTAATTCGTTTTTAAAATTGGTGAAATTATGACTCATAGCGCTATATTATCATATTTTTACTGGTATAGCTAAAGCCACAGACTCTATAAGCATTTTGGGTGCCGAACCACTTTGACGCAAATTTTCCCTGACCTTAAATAGATGCTCGAAAATACGCGCTTCGACAGGTACGCCAGCCAGAAAACGAGCATAGAGTGTCTCTTCTAGATCATTTAGAAAGTCGAGTGCCTTAGTACGAGGAGAGTCACTGGTCATGTCATCTTCGTCAGTATCGATCAAAAGATTTTTGATGTATTCAAAACGTAGAGGCAGCGTCATAGCCAAAAACTCTTGTGCATGTGTCGTGCTTTTTGCAGGCACACCAACTGTATACATGCGAGATAAAAGTGTAGGCAATATCCCTTGGGTGTTTTCGGCTAGAATAAAAAAATGCATACCGGGAGATGGCTCTTCAAAAACCTTAAGAAGGGTATTCTGCGCTTCTTCTAAAAAGTGTCTTGCTGAAAGAACTAGAAATTTTCTTGTGTCTTCATTAAAAGATTTTTCCAAGGTAAATGCTTTGAGTGTACGAGCATCAGCAATACGAAAAGTATCCACTTCGATTTTTAAAAAATCTGGATTATTTGAAATTCCACCACTTAATTCCCCGACCAATTCTAAAATACGAGTAATATTCTCTTCACGACTACCCAAGAGGAGGTATGCATGGTGTAAATTGTCTTTATGTATTCCTTCCACGATAAGTCTATTTTTTACTTAAAATGGCTCGCTTGTATGTATCTAAGTGCTCAAGGGCAATTCCAGTACCCTTGGCTACGCAGTACAAAGAATCTTCTGCAACTTGTGCTTTCACACCAGTTTTACGATATACCAATTCCGGTAGGTTGCGCAGCAAAGAAGAACCCCCTGTCATAATGATGCCATGGTCAATAATATCTGAGGCGAGTTCTGGAGGTGTCTCAGCGAGTACTTCCTTTATGGCTTTGATGATTTGTTTTAGTTCATTATCAATCGCTTTGACTATCTCATTAGTGCTGACCTGCGCACTGCGAGGCAAACCTTGGATATAGTCACGACCCTTAATGGTCACACGAAGCTCTTCTTCGAGCGGCACAGCTGCACCTATCTTTATCTTTACTTCTTCGGCTGTCCTGTCTCCAATAGCAAGATTGAATGTCTTTTTTATATAATCAGCAATTGCTGCGTCAATTTTTGTACCAGCACATTTCACTGAAGTTGAAGCCACAATACCGCCAAGTGAAATAACTGCCACGTCCGTAGTACCACCACCGATATCCACAATCATATGGCCCTTTGATTCATAGATAGGTATACCAGCGCCAATAGCTGCCAAGATGGGTTCTTTGACCACGTATGCATTCCTTGCCCCAGCCTTGATCGCTGCTTCGACTACTGCTCTGCGTTGTGTCGAGGTGACGCCAGCTGGCACAGATACCATGACATCTGGTTTCCAAAAGTTAAATCTCCCCAGAGCTTTGTTAATGAAGTATCTGAGCATAGCTTCGGTAACCCGATAGTCAGCAATCACTCCATCTTTCATGGGTCTATAGGCGATAATAGAATCTGGGGTTTTGCCGATCATGTCTTTTGCCTCTGCCCCTATAGCCAAAACCCTATTGTCCTGTTCAGAAACAGCCACGACTGATGGCTCATTTAACACCACCTGGCAAATAGACCAGAGTGTTGGCTGTGCCGAGGTCTATTCCTAGTTTTCGCGAAAATAGCGCCATACGGGTAATATATCACAGTCTATGCTAATATTGAAGCATGAAAGTAGTGACCGTCATACCACTCGGCCGAGTGCCTTTTGAGGAAGAATTAACTTATTTTACAGCCCTACCCGTGGCTGTAAACGACGTAGTCTCTATAACAGTACGAAAGCGCAATATACTGGGTTTAGTCAGTCAAGTCACAGATGCCCGCGACAGTAAAATGTTGTTAAAAAACATTGACTTTAATTTGCGAAAAATAAACGAAGTAAAGGGTCCTTCGATTTTCAATCCACACTTTATAGATACGTTGAGTGACTTGGCTAAGTATTCGTTACTCCAAAGAAATTTTGTATTATCTTACGTTTTACCTCAAGTTTTTAAAGATAACTATGATTCTTTAAAAGACAACATTTCACCAAACAGCAACGCACACGAAGACAACATAAAGTCCGAGAAGACTCTTTTTCAAGCACCGCTAGAAGACAGAATATCCTACTACAAAACCATGATTCGAGAGTCCTTCGCTCTACAAAAATCAGTTTTCATTATCTTGCCAAGAGAAAGTGACATTGAATATTTTGAGCAGGCTCTGTCTCGTGGTATTGAAAATTTTGTAGTTACCTTACACGGAGGTATACCAGAAAAAAAGTTGCTAGAAAAAATCACCAACACCTTAACCAGCGAACACGCATTACTCATTATAGCTACTGCACAATATATCGCCCTTCCACGTAAAGATATCAGGGTTTTTATCCTTGAACACGAAAGTAGCACTGCTTATAAAGCAGTGGTCGAACCCCGACTTGATTTAAGAACCCTAGTCGAGATATTTGCCACCAAGACAAAAACCAAGCTTATTATGAGTGATACGTTGCTTAGATTTGAAACAATTGGAAGAAAAGATTTGGCATCTTTTGGAGAAGTGCGACCACTTTCTTTCCGCATACAAACAGACACAGACATAACCATCGTCGAAAAAGGTGTTAAAAAAGAAACCGACAACAAATGGCATCCGATCAGCACACAAAGCCTAGAAATGATCAAAAATACCTTCGCTCGAGGTGAAAAATCTTTCATATTTACCTTAAGAAAAGGACTGGCTACATACACTATCTGCAAACACTGCGAGACTCCTGTCTTTTGCCCAGACTGCACGGCCCCACTAGTACTTTATTTAAGCAAAGACAAGAAAAAACGCATGTTCGTATGCAATAAATGCCGGCTAGAAAAGAATCCAGACACAGTGTGCACTTCATGCGGTAGCTGGAATCTAATACCTCTGGGCATCGGCACAGAGCTTGTTTACGACGAACTAATAAAATACATACCTAAAGAAAAAGTATTTGAAATAAATAAAGAAGTAGTCAGGACAAAAGCTGGAGCCTTAAAGATTATTAAAGAATTTGAGAAAACTCCTGGTGGTATTTTGATCGGCACAGAGATGGCCTTGTTTTACTTGAAAGACAAAGTCGCGTGTTCAGTTATGGTATCTTTTGATTCTCTGTGGAGTATACCAAATTTTAAAATTAGCGAAAAAATACTCCAACTAATATTACACACATTAGAAAAAACAGAAAAAAAGCTTCTTATTGAAACAAGAAATGTCGCAGACCCTGCTATTGCCGGCATAATAAATGGAAATCTTTCAAATTATGTACGAGAAGAATTGCGCGATCGAGAAACACTCGAATATCCACCGTATAGACGTTTTATAAAAGTAGCTGTAACAGATGATTCACAAAAACAAATTATTAAAAAAGAATTATCTGAAAAACTTAAAACTTTTGAACCCATAACTTATGGCAACAATCTCCTATTGA
>JBKBJD010000048.1:0-4315 GCA_046294035.1 Minisyncoccia bacterium | reverse complement strand
CCCCAGAAATATGTGCGAGTCATGTCCGAACAATAATGGTCTACGGTCGTACCAAAATCAAGCATGATAGCATTGCCTATTTTGAGTTTATTTTTCGTAGGCACATGGTGGATGTCTGCAGTACCAGTACCAAAAGCGACAATCGGGGTAAAGGAAAGTATCGGCGCTTTGTACTTTATAAATTGCTTTTTGATAAAGTCTGATACTTCGATTTCAGTTACCCCTGTCTGTAAAAAATCCAATACATCAGCAAGCACTTGTTCTGAAATACGTTGCGCCTTAATGATAGCAAAAAGCTCTTTTTTGTTTTTTACTGCCCGCACTTCATGGATAAGTCGTGTCTGCATGTTATTTCTTTAGCGCAAGGAGACAAAGCTTGTACAACACTCTCGCGCCGACGTTGCCATCCCATTCGTCTTCGCCAGGTGCGACTTCTGATAAATCAAAACCGATGATTTGTTTGCCACTCTGTAAAAGCTTTTCAAATAAAAAGACCACTTCGTCGAGCGAAAATCCACCTGCCACTGGAGTGCCTGTATTGGGTGAGAGGTGTGGCGATAGGCCGTCGATATCAAAAGAGATATACACTTTATCTGGCAATTCACGCACGATATTTTCGCACACCTTCTCCCACGTCGAGCCCGTAAAGAGTGCTTTGCGTATCTCGTATTCTGTAAACATCTTGACCCGGCCCGCTTCACGCTCTACCACTTCTTGTTCCCCTTTTGAAAAATCACGGATACCGACTTGGACCAATTTTTCTACCTGATTTATCTTGAGCGCATTATAAAAAATAGAAGCATGTGAATAGGTAAAGCCTTCATATGCCTCACGCAAATCTGCATGCGCATCGATATGCAAAATACCAAAGCTTGGATGCTTTTCGGCGAGCGCTTCCATATAGCCAAGCGGCGTGCTGTGATCACCCCCTAAAAGACCAACAAACTTTCCTTGATTCAAGAGTTCTGTCGTCGCTGTTTTAACTTTATTTTTAAATCCTGTGCAAGCTTCATTGATCTCCTCTAAAAGACCTGTATTTATTTTACCCTCTGCATATTCTGCTAAATATGCGTCTACTTTCTGGCGGGTCTCTCTATTTTCCTTGACCATAGATTCATCTTTGGGCAATATCGCAATACCTTCTCGCCAAGCAGTCGGATGCAAAGGATCATATAGGTCTATTTGCTGTGAAGCTTCGAGAACCGCGTCTGGACCCTTGGCAGTACCAGTTACATAAGACACGGTCGCTTCCCAAGGAAGTGGCACGAGCACGAGCTCGGACTCTTCTACTTCAAAAGGAAGTCCGAAAATGCCATGATCCCGCAAGCCATTTTCGTTTTCATTAAAATTTTTTAATTTTTCTTCTCGAACCTCTTTTCTTTTTTGTGCGTCCATGTTTTTTTAAGATAGTCTATTTTTAAAATCTTTATAACCAAATTTTTTGATGACTTTTATCTTGCCTTTATCTAGGAGAGCGATATGTGGCAAGTCGACACCGTTGAAAGTATTATTTTTCACCATGGTGTAGATAGCCATATTTAAGAACACTACCCTGTCTCCCACTTCAAGCTTCTTTGGGAAAGCATAGTCCCCGATCACATCCCCCGTGAGACAGGTCGGTCCAACTAGACGATAGACATTTTCGCTGGAATCTTTGGCAAATTTTACACCCAAGATGCGCGGTTGATATGGTATTTCAAGTACATCCGGCATGTGACAGGTCGGCGATACATCAAGCACCGCAATATCCATGCCATTGTGGAGTGTATCAACTACTCTCCCCACCAAGACTCCAGCATTCAAAGCGATGGCTTCTCCTGGTTCGAGATAGACAGTAAGATGCGGGTATTTAGTTTTAAATTCAATAATTATTTTTTTTAGTAAATCCAGATTGTAACCAGGACGAGTAATATGATGCCCACCACCGAAATTCACCCATTTCATTCGTGGCAGAAATTCACCAAACTTGGCTACAAACACGTTGAGACTCCGCTCTAGTGCATCCGCATCAAGCTCGCATAAATTGTGAAAATGGAGCCCTTCTAAACCATCCAAAAGTTCTGGACGGAAATTTGCTCGCGTCACTCCAAAGTGAGAATTTGGCTTGGATGGATCATACATCTCTACCTCTGCTTCACGGTGTTCGAGATTCACCCGCATACCGCATGATGCACCCTTACGGAGAGCTATGTCTTTGAATGTCTGCCATTGCGAAAAAGAATTGAAGACCAAGTGATCCGCATATCTCAAATATTCTTTTATATTTTCATGCGTATACGAAGGTGAAAAAACGTGCGTCTCTTTGCCAAATTTCTCTTTCCCTAAACGAGCTTCATTGACCGAGCTAGCCTCACTGCCAGCAAGGTACTTGCGAGCAATAGGAAAAACAGAAAACATCGAAAAACCTTTGAGCGCGGCAAGTATCTTCACCCCGGTCTCAATCTGTACTTGATCTAAAAGTTTGAGGTTTTCAATGAGATGATCGATAGATACCACGTATGCAGGTGTAGGGACTTTAGAAAAATCCGCCTCACGCCAGCCGAGCTCGTTGACCCACGGTTCGATAAATTTTTCTTCGTTATGCGACATTGTTTTTGATGGCTAAAATATTTGCTAATGCTTCTTTAAATTGATCGGTGTCATGAAATAGAATGGGTGTGTAGCCGATAATCTCTGCTTTTTCGAGTGAACGAGGGCTATCATCTGTAAAAACAACTTCCGAAGGAGCGACATTCATACGATCGAACAAAACTTCAAATATCTCAGCATGTGGTTTCTGATGACCCACCTCTCCAGAAACGACGATTACATCAAAAAGTGAATCAATACCGAGCTTTTGCATACGCGGACGCAGGTCAGTCGTATTGTTGCTCAAAACTCCAATCTTAAAACCACGCGGACGTAATTCATTTTTTATGAATTCTAGCAGGGGTTGATTGATCTTCTTTGAGGCACGATCAGCTTCAACTAAGGTGCGAATAGTTTTTACTTTTTCCGAATCCGCACCAAGCTCGGCAGAAACAAAAGCTATCATATCTGCCCAAGGCATATTCTCTACATTGGTTAAGTGATTGTATTTGAGGTATGTCTCTCTCCACAAATCTCGCTCAATACCCAAGAGTGCAATAATCGCTTTATTGAGCCAGCGTTCACCCACCTCTATCACACCATCATAATCAAATACAATTGCCTTTATATGACTCATTGTTAGTAGTTTTTCTTGAGTGCTCCTGGCAGATCACGCAACGGTTTTACGACAGTCGCAAGGCCAGTCTTTGCCATCTCTTCGATATATATTTTTGAATCAAATGATTTGTCTTCAGTGTTTTTGACACCCACTCCACCCCACTTACCAGTAAGTACCAATTTTGCAGTAGTCACAGTCGGGATAGCAGTGGTATAGCCGATCGCATTACCATTTGTCTCCTTGAAAGCTTTTTGGTGATCGCAGACGTTGTAGATATATACGTATTTATTCTTACCACCCTTTTTACCAGCGATAATGTTTCCGATATTCGTCTTACCTTTATAACCACTGTTGAATTCTTCACCCTTTGGCAAAATCTTTTTGAGGAATCTGACCGGTACTATCTTCTTGCCTTCGTAGTCAACCTCATCGATACGAGTCATACCCACCTCATAGAGCACACGGAGATATGTGAGATACGCTGGTGAGAATGTCATCCAGAAGCGAATTTGCTTGAGTCCAGGAATATGCTTTGGTATGGTCTCTAATTCTTCATGGTACATGAGATATGGAGTAAATTTACCAGCCTCTGGGAAATCAAACTCAAAGAATGCTGCATCTTCGTCGATCAGTCGGCCACGCTTTACCCATTTGCCGTTCTTCCAGTACTCTATCGGTAAGATGAGTTCGCGTAGATTTATCTCTGGGTCAAAATTGGGTGCGAATTTTATCTTCTTGTCTTTGCTACCACCATTACAATCCAAGATATCGATGGTCTCTATCTTGTCGAAAAGATAATCTCGGGCATACGCAGAATAGATATTGGATACTCCAGGATCAAAACCAGAACCCAAGATACCCAAGAGACCCTTTTTCTTCCATTCGTCATTTTTCGCGAGCTGGAGTTTGTAGGAAAATCCGTATTTTGCAGGATCTTCATAACACGCAGTATCGATATAATTTACCCCGTATTCATAACAAGCATCCATCACCACCAAGTTGTCATATGGTGCACCCCAGTTGATGACCAATACTGGTTCTACCCGCTTCAATAAATTAAGAAAAAAATCTTTATCACTGACACTGCCTTCGTGCAGATGAAGCTTTACTTTGCCTTTAGACTTCTTG
>JBKBJD010000047.1:0-4323 GCA_046294035.1 Minisyncoccia bacterium | reverse complement strand
AGATGCCTGGGGAGCACTCTTGAAAACCCTAGAAGAGCCACCAAAACACGTCATCTTTATACTGGCGACTACCGAAGTGCACAAGGTGCCAGACACTATCATCTCTCGTTGCCAGGTATTTTCTTTTAAGAAAGCATCTCCTAATGCACTAAAGAAACTTTTTACACATGTGGCAAAAGAAGAAGGTTTTGAGCTTGAACACGGAGTTGCTGAGCTTTTGGCCATATTGGCTGATGGATCTTTCCGAGACGGTCTTGGGTATATGCAGAAAGTATTGAATTTCTTTGGTGTTAAAAAGGGTAAAAAAATATCTCGCGAAGAGGTGGAAAATATCACTGGTTCACCAAAGAGTCTCTTGGTAGACGAATTGCTGGCTGCTATCGTGGCAGAAGATTTACCGGGTGCGCTCTCGGTGGTACGTAAAGCAGGATCAGAAAACCTCGACATGACTTTGTATTTGAAGCTCATTATTATCAAGCTCCGCATGGCGATGTTTTTGCGCTATGCACCAAAACTCGAAGACGAAATGCGTGGTGACCTTTCGGACACGGATATAGAGACTCTCAAGTCTTTACTGAAAGAAGATACTAAAGGCATGCTACGCTCGACCACGCTCTCGCATCTCTTGGAGGCTTATGAAAATATCAATAACGCCTTTGTTGCCGAACTGCCACTTGAATTAGCTCTCATAAAAATTCTAAAAAAGAATAATGAAAAATAAAATAACCCATATTGTATCTTTGTGTTTTATACTCATCGCTTTTGGAGTGAGTATCTATCTTTACCCTTTGTTGCCGAACAAAATAGCTGCGCATTGGAATATAAACGGTGAGGTGGATGGATATATGTCAAAATTTATTGGGGTTTTCCTTGCACCTATCATCATGCTCGTTTTGTATATATTCTACATCTTTATACCAAGGATCGATCCGCTTTCGCGCAACATTGATGAATTTCGGGGCGCTTTTAATTTATTTTGGATAGCACTCTTTACTTTTTTCTTTTATATATTTGCTATCACTACAGCTTGGAATGTTGGTATGCGTTTTGACTTTGCTTATGTGATGGCTCCGGCTATGGGTCTTTTGTTTTATTTTATCGGTTCGTTGTTAAGAGCAAGTAAACGTAATTTTTTTATTGGTATACGTACTCCCTGGACCCTGTCTTCAGATGTGGTTTGGCACAAGACTCATCGGGTGGGCGGCAGGCTTTTTGAATTCACTGGTATCTTCACTATTGCTGCATCTTTCTTTGGAGGTAAGGTCGCTATGCTCACAATGCTAATCTCGATAGCTATCTCGACGATTATCTCTATCGTGTATTCTTATGTGTTATATAAAAATTTAGCAAAAGATAATGGATAAAAAACATATTGTTATCACTGGCGGTGCGGGATTTGTGGGAGGAGAATTGTCTAAAGTTTTTCTTGCACGAGGGGAGAGGGTGACGGTGCTTGATCTTGTAAAACCTAAAACTCCAATAGAAGGCGTGCATTATTTGCAAGTAGATTTGCTCAAAGAAGTGGTGCCTGAAAATATCAGTGATGCCTCTGCTATTGTGCACCTCTCCGGTGCTAGTATTTTCAATCGCTGGACTCCAGAGTATAAAAAATTGATTTATGATAGTCGGATCGTCACTGCACAGAAGATGGTAGAATTTTTTAAGGATAAAAAAGAGAGACCCAAAGTTTTTGTGTCTGCTTCGGCGGTCGGTATCTACGGTTCACGAGGAGAGGAGTTTTTAAATGAGGAATCAACTCCTGGAGGCGATTTTTTGGCTCATGTTTGTGTGGATTGGGAGAAGGCCGCTAGCGCAATGGGTGCATATGGCACACGCACGGTATCTATCCGTACAGGTATTGTGCTCGGGCATGGTGGAGGTATGCTTGCAAAGTTAGTGCCTATTTTTAAATGGGGTCTCGGTGGGCCGATGGGCGATGGCAAGCAATGGTTTTCTTTTATCAGCATGACAGACCTGCTTGGTGTATATGAAATGGCAGTCTACAATGAATCTCTTTTAGGGCCAGTGAATGCTGTGTCTCCAGAACCAATCAGGAATCGTGATTTAGCACGGGCCCTTGGTCGGATGCTTCACAGGCCTGCTTTTATACCAGTGCCGAGATTTGTATTGCGTATTGTGCTTGGTGAATTTGCGGAAGCCGTATTGGCTAGCCAGCGCGTTGTGCCAAATAAATTGAGGAAGATTCACTTTCAGTACAAAGCATCCACCATAGATGAAGCCTTAAACTAGCTTCGTGGTATAATATACAGATGAAGAAAAATATTATTGCTCTCTTGGGTGTGATTGTGTTGCTCGCTTTGGTGGCTATCTATTTTGTTTACCTATATCCTAAAGATCAAAAAATTACCGAGGAGTCAAACACAATAGATATGTGTTTTTCTTATTCCAAAAAAACAGCCCGTGGTTTTGAAGACAGGGCTTGGCTCATCATGAAAATAGAGGGAGAAAAAGTAACAGGTGAGTATAGAAATTTGCCAGCCGAAAAGGATTCAAAGGTGGGTAAATTTGCTGGCACTGTTGGTGCTTTTGATCCATATATATCCGGTCGTAGGGCGGATGTTATGTGGGACTCGTTGGCTGAAGGCATGAAAGTGACAGAAGAATTGATGATCGAATTTGGTGAAGGATCGGCTGTGGCCCTCTTTGGTGAGATGGTGGATCGTGGTGATGGGGTGTATGTATATAAAGACAAGACAAAGGTCACCCCTGGTTTTCTCATGGGGCAGGTGGATTGTGAAAGTATGCAAGAAAGGCAAGCTGTAGAAACATATTTACGTGCACACATTTCAGACCTAGCTGAACCAGCCGTGCTTGGAGGTACATGGTATGTACTTGATACAAGTATCAATACGACAGATGACGTAGGGGATGTGACTTATGAAGATGGTCATATACAAAAGACTAATCACTTTTCTTACACTTTCGACAAAGTAAGTGGCAAGGTAGAAATTTTAAATTTTAATTTCGGTAAATAAAAAAACCAGTCTAAAGCTCTTTTGCTTTAGACTGGTCTAACTCATTAGCCATATGAAAAAATTACATATGATTTCTACTATCTCCCATCCTGCTACGAGCGATATACTGACTATACCTAGTGCTAGTAACACAATTTTCAAATCTTCCTTTGGTATACCACGATACGCATGATGCGCTTTGCGCATGTATACCACCCCAAAGAAGTTGTCTAATAGGATAAGCGTAACAAAAGTAAGCCATTTACTTTTACCGGCCAAATGACGCAAAACACTTTCTATCTTGCGTACTATTTTGTTCGTCACCTGTCCGTTTTTTGCTTGCTCTAGTCCAAAGATATCCTTACCGTAATAGTCGTATAAAGCGACCATAATACCTACCTTTAATACGGTAGCTATAAATACAAGAACAGTAGCCAAAGCTACATGGAAATGAAGTGCAACATAGCGGGCAAATAAAATATTGAATAGAAAATTACCCAAAGAATGCGCAATCATGGCGAGCTTAAAGACATTTGTATCTTTACTAAACAGGAAACCCACTATTCTTGAAATGGGTTTCATCAAAAAAAGATGGAACCACTTCATATTTAAAGGGTTTTTTAAAAAGAACTGTGGCAATATCGCCTAGACCGCTATACTAGCATAAAATGAATAAAAATGGTGTAGTGTGAGGATTTTGAAATATTTTGCCTTTTGTGCCGTCTCATTATACGAAGGCCTTATTAATAATTATAAAAATTGACTTAAAAATTCATTTATGAAAAACAAACAATTACTTCTCGGTTTTATGGCGTTAGCCTTGATTGCTTCTGGGGCAACATTTGCACAAGCAAAATATGATCCAAATGAAAAATACGAAGATGGTGATGACAAGGATATGAAGATCATGCTCATGGGGGCAAATAAATCAGAAAAAAAGTGGTACAGTGAACACAAAGAGATGGCAAATAAAAAAGGTTCGTCTCTTGAGGTGCACATCAACGATAATGGTTCTGTCCTCGTGCGTGGCGCGAAGGTGACCGCAGTATCTGGTAATACCATAACTGCTATAACAGAGTGGAATGGTGCAAGTGTATCTTGGAATATTAATACAGACACTGCGACAAAATTCATCGAACTTAAAAATGGTCAATCAAGTGTGAGTGATGTGAAGGTGGGTGATTTTGTGAGCTTCTCTGGTAATCTAATGGCAGGTAGTACATTTACTGTTCAAGCAAAACAAGTCAAAAATTGGTCTGTCGCTCCAAAAGTGAAGACTACTGTTGAGGGTAAACTAGAATCTATCGCCGGGACAACTGCACCAACAACTTTTACACTAAAAGCAGGG
>JBKBJD010000046.1:0-4526 GCA_046294035.1 Minisyncoccia bacterium | reverse complement strand
TATTTATTTTTGACAACGACCTTCCGTCTCCTCCCGCACCGAGAGAAGTGTCATATGTGACCTCATTTGTTACTTCTAAATTCCCATCTTTGATCACTAGAGTTTCGCCTTCGTTCGATAACGAAAAACTAGAATCAAACAAAACACCAGTGAAAGCAGGCCAATCTGTTTTGAATTTTGTCGGATTACTAGCGATTATTGCATAGCCGCCTTTTGGCAATACTGCTTCCCCTTCAAACAAAGAAAGCGCATGATTAGCGCTTGATTCAAAAAATTTATATTTAGATATGTCGACACCTTCCTCTCCCGCATTATATATCTCAAGCCATTCTCGATCTGTGTCCGTGCCAGAAACATCATACATAATCTCTGTGATAATCACATCAGCAAATGCTACTTGCCCATACAAAAATAAGGTTAAGAATAAGAATATTTCACCCACCCATTTCATGTTATAATTCTACTACTATGGAAACAGAAAACAAGAAGATAGATTTTTTAGCTATTGGGGATACCGTCACCGATGCTTTTATCAGACTCGAAGATGCAGAAGTGCACTGCAAGGTAGACAATACCGCCTGTGAATTATGTGTACGCTTTGGAGACAAAGTTCCGTATAAAGAGGTTACGATTGTGCCAGCTGTAGGTAATGCTGCGAATGCTGCTGTCTCCGCCGCAAGACTTGGGCTTCGCACAGCACTCGTCACCAACCTAGGTAAAGATCGTGAAGGCGAAGAATGTATGGAAAATTTCAAAAAAGAAAATATCTCTACAGATTTTGTAAAGATGCATGACGGCATCAAGACAAACTATCACTACGTTCTACTATACGAAGTAGACCGCACTATACTTATCAAACACGAAAAATACCCATATACCTTGCCTGATATTGGAGAACCTGAGTGGATTTATTTTAGCTCTGTTGGAGCTCACGCTTATCCTTTCCACAATACAGTTGTTGAATACTTGGAAAAACACCCAAACATAAAACTCGCATTCCAGCCAGGCAAAAACGAAATAAAACTCGGTGTAGAAAAAATGGCCGGGCTCTATCGTAATGCAACCATATTCTTCTGCAATGTAGAAGAAGCACAGGTTATATTAAATAACCAATCTAGAGACTTATTAGAATTATCAAAAGGTATTATGGCCCTAGGTCCAAAACTAGTAGCAATATCTGATGGTCCAAATGGTGCATATTTCTATGACGGCACAAACCTGTATTCCATCCCCCTTTATCCTGATACTGGACCTGCTATCGACCGCACTGGAGCTGGGGATGCTTTCGCTTCCACCTTCACCGCAGCACTCGCTCTCGGCCAAGATCCGACTGACGCATTTGCCTGGGGTCCAATCAACTCCATGTCTGTTGTCCAACAAATCGGCGCCCAAAAAGGATTACTGTCACGTGAGAAATTAGAACAGCTTCTAAAGAACGCCCCAGAACACTATAAAGTTACAAAAATAAATTAGAGAAATTATTTTTTGATAAACTCAAAATATTCTTTCCAAGTTATTTCACAAACTGAGTTAAATTTTGCCAAAGCAACATCTTTTTGCTCTTGATTCAATTCCTTCATTTTATTTACATAAAAAGCATCTATTTCTTCTTTGTTAAGCAACGAAACTGCTTCTTTTTCTGTTTCTGATAATTCATAAAATTCAGAAATAAACTTGGCTACACAAACAGAAGTTATATCAATAATTACTTTATCCACTTCTTGGGCTTTAAAACCTAGTTCAATCAATTTACTTTTAATTTCTCTTTGTTCTAACATAAATTTAATTTTTATAAAATAATAAATTGATTACTAAAACCTCATACCAGAATATCCACCAACAATTACAGATATGTTTTTAGCTATTTCGTGTGCTTCTTCGGGTGAATGTTTCATAAACTCGGTCGCCAGATAATATGTCAATGGATATGAAATAAGAGTAACGCCCACACCCACTGTAACCTTTTTTAATACAGAACGTGCGTTTTCCATAAAAGAGTTATGCTTTTTGATGGGATTTTTATTTTCTTGATTCGGGAAACTTTCCATAAATATAAATATGCTTTAAATTAATAAATATTTTTTTAATTTTACAAATTTAATTGTACTTAAAAAAACCAAACCTGAACAATGCACTATTATTTATAATAATATTTTCTTTACTGCTTCTTTGATACTGTCTTTCCCCATACCATAATGTTCTATTAGTTCAGTTGGGGTTCCCGATTGACCAAATTTATCTTTCACACCTACAAATTCTATACGCTTTGGGTAATTTTGTGCCAATACTTCAGAGACAGCGCTACCCATACCACCGGATACCTGGTGTTCTTCTACCGTTACTACACCCCTTGTCTCTTTAGCTAATTTTATTATTGCTTCGATATCAATAGGTTTAATAGAATTTAGATTTAAAACTTTTGTTTTGATGCCTTCGCCTTCTAATTCTTTAGCTGCGATTAATGCATTGTATGTTAAACCACCAGTCACAATAATACCCACATCTGCCACACCTACATCCGGCATCCAAAATATTTGTGCTTTGCCTAATTCACACGGAGTTTCTGGAGTCGTGATGACTGGTGTCTTTTCTCGAGCCAAGCGTAAATATGCAGGTTTTTTCGTGCCTACGATCTGGCGAGTAATCTTTTCTGCTTCTAATGAATCACACGGTGAATAAACTTCCATATTTGGAATTATTCGCATCAGAGCAATGTCTTCGAGGGCTTGGTGCGTACCACCGTCAGGGCCTACAGAAATTCCTGCATGTGAACCAACTATAACTACTTTTCTATCATTATACGCAATGGTTGTACGAATCTGCTCCCAATTCCTGCCTGGACTAAACATGGCATAACTAGAACAAAATGGGACTTTGCCCATAGCGGCCATACCGGATGCTACCGTTACTAAATTTTGCTCTGCTACACCAATCTCTATGAAACGATTAGGGAACTTTTCTTTAAACAAATGCATCTGGGTGGATTCGGTCAAGTCTGCACACAAGGCAACTACGTTTGCATTTTCTTCCCCCGCTTTAGCTAGACCAATACCAAAACCCTTACGAATTGGTTGTTGTTCGCAATCTGCAGAAAATAATTTAGGATTTAATTTTAGATTTGGGTTTAACATACTCTATTGATGTTCGGCTTTTATTTTGCCACCTAAGGTATGGAGTTCTCGGAGTGCGCGTTCTGCTTGTTCGCGATTTGGTGGCATGCCGTGCCATTTGTAATTACGCTCAAATTCATGCACCCCTTTACCCGGTATCGTATGTGCAATGATTACAGTTGGTTTTTCATAAATTGATTTTGCTTCTAGTAGTGAGTGTTCTAAAGCTTGAAAATCATGGCCAGATGTCTCTACTACATGCCAATTGAAAGAGCGCCATTTCATCTGTAGTGTTTCAAGTGGCATTATATCTTCAGTAAAACCATCAATCTGGATATTGTTTCTATCAACAATAGCGATGAGATTGTGCAATCTTTCTTTACCAGCGAGCATGATAGCCTCCCAATTGTTCCCCTCATTTAATTCTCCGTCACCCAAAAAGCAATAAATAAACCTGTCATTGTTTTTTCCATCAATTCTATCTGATAGAGCCATCCCAACTGCCTGTGACAGGCCGGACCCAAGTGGCCCAGAAGATGTCTCCAGCCATGGCATAAACTCACGATGCGGATGGCCTTGTAACCTACTGCCAAATTTTCTGAGCGTCTTTAATTCTTCTGTTGGGAAATATCCACTGTGTGCCATGGCAGCATAAAGCACCGGGCAAATGTGACCATTTGAAAGTATCAACCTGTCCCTCTCCTCCCAAGTTGGATTTTGTGGATCGTGTTTTAAAGCGTGAAAATAAAAATAAGCAAAAACATCAGCCATGCCGAGAGGCCCAGCCGTGTGTCCACTACCTGCTTCGACCAACATCTCGATGATTGATTGACGGATCTCGTTGGCTTTTTTCTCTAAATCTAAAATTTTATTCTCTGTAAGCATAATTAGAGTGATTGAAATTCATTCACTCTTTTTATTATATCATCAGAATTAAAAATAGCGGAACCAACTACCAGACGATCTACACCGACTTCAATGAGAAGTGGAGCTGAAGAGAGAGACACCGCCCCATCGACAGACACAATGACGTCTGGATATTGGGATTTGAGTAAACGCACTTGTTCTAAAACTCGAGTATCGAATTCTTCACCCTGAAAACCAATTTTTGCGATACCCATGCACTGCACAAAATCAATAGAATTGATAATTGGATATATATTCTCAACAGGTGTTGCTGTGTTTAAAGCGACACCAATCTCAGTCGCCTCACGCACATATGGATCAAGTCCTTCAATAAAACCTTTAAATTCTTCAAAATCAGAAAAAGCTTCTAGATGAAAAATAACCCTGCGTGGACCGAGCTTCAGATAGGCATCAAAATTCTCCTTTGCATCAAGCGTCATGAGGTCAAGTTCAAAATCAATATCTTCCCAAAAAGGCAGACCTTCCTGGTCGTGCAAAATAGCTTTAAAA
>JBKBJD010000045.1:0-4638 GCA_046294035.1 Minisyncoccia bacterium | reverse complement strand
GGTATAACTTCGATGCTCTGAATGTGCCTAAAGACCATCCGGCTCGCGATATGCAAGATACTTTTTTCATCAAGGATAAACCAGGATATGTGTTGCGTACGCATACGACAAATGTCACCGCGCGAGCTGTTGAAGAAGCAGGCAAGGACGGACGTCTTCCAGCAGCGTTTATATCTGTGGGTAAGGTGTTTCGTAATGAAGCAACAGACGCAACACATGAAATGCAATTTTTCCAAATTGATGGAACAATGGTGGGTGAAAATATTTCTCTAGCGCACCTGAAGGGTGTGCTTACCCATTTCTATAAAAAAATGCTTGGGGACGATATAGAGATGGAGTTTCGCCCGAGTTTTTTTCCGTTTGTTGAACCAGGACTTGAAGTATGGCTTACTTGGAAGGGTAGACCACTTGAAGTAATGGGTGCCGGCATGCTCCACCCAAATGTTTTGAGGAATATGGGGCTTGATCCAGACAAGGTACAAGGTTTTGCCTTTGGTGGTGGACTTGACCGTATCGCCATGGTCAAATGGAATATTCCAGACGTGCGACTCTTCTATCAAGGGGATTTAAGGCTAAATCAATTTTAAATTATGAAAATATCATACAACTGGCTGAAATCTTATATACCAGATATGCCCGAAGCAGAGAAGCTCCGAGATATTTTTACATATCATTTGTGTGAAGTTGAGAGTGTAGAAAAGTGGGAAGATGACACTATATTTGATATCAATATTTTACCAAACCGTGCTCATGATTTGCTTTCACACCAAGGCATCGCCCGAGAACTGGCATCTCTTTTAGGTATTGCTTTTGTGGATCCAACTCCGCTTTATAAAATACCAGAATCAAAACCAACCAATCTCAAGATTAAAGTAGAGACCGAGGATTGTCGTAGGTATGTTGGCAGGATTGTACGTAATGTAACTGTGACCAAAAGCCCAGACTGGGTGGTAAAACACCTTGAATCTATAGGTACAAGGAGTATAAACAATGTGGTTGATGCGGCTAATATTGTGATGTATGACTCCGGTCAGCCTATTCATGCATTTGATTTAGATAAAGTATCTGGCGTGCTCACTATCCGTAAAGCTAAAGAAGGGGAAGAGATACTGACTCTCGACAACAAGCAAGTAAAACTCACTCCATCAGACACCGTAATTGCTGATGATAAAAATGTTTTGGCAATCGCCGGTATTAAGGGAGGTAAGATAGCTGAAGTTGATGAAAATACGAAAAACGTCATTATTGAAATCGCAAACTTTACTCCTGTGCCACTTCGCAAGACTCGTAGGCATATAAATATATTTACCGATGCCGCCAAAAGATTTGAAAACGACCTATCTCCAACGCTATGTGATTTTGCTATGAGAGAAATGAGCGGCCTTTTAGTCGAATATGGTTTTTCTGAATTTGAAGAGGTTGTTGATATATATAATACAAAACCAGAGCCACGAAAACTAAAATTCAGATTGTCTAAAATGTCGAGCATGCTTGGATATGACTTAGAAAGTACAGAAGCAGAAAAAATATTAGAGAGATACAACGTGTCTTTTACTAAAGAAGGAGATGTCTATGAAATAGATGTACCAATGCTCAGATTAGATTTGGTGATCGAAGAAGATATGGCGGAGGAGTTCGGACGTATCGTAGGGTATGATCGCGTTTTACCTCTTTTGCCTGATATTGCTTTTGCTTCAAACAAGAATAAGACAAGTGAGGATATTTCTTTGGCTCGTAAAAAACTCTTGAGTCTTGGTTATAACGAAGTAATGACCTATACATTTTGTAGTAAGGGAGAGGTGGAAGTACTCGCATCTGCATCAGATAAAAAATTCTTACGTACAAACATTACCGATGGACTCAAAGAAAGTATAAAGCTAAATACTTTAAATCTACCTATCTTGGGTGCAAAAGACCTGCCTGCGCAGGTAGGAGTAAAAGTTTTTGAGATAGGAAAAGTATTTAAAAAAAGTGGCGAAGAATGGCATGTGGCCTATGGTGACAAGAAGGGTGTAACTGAATCTACACTGGAAGAATTCGCAAAAGATTGGAAAGAGGTTGGCTTTCAAGGGAGCTCCAAGTCCGACCTCAAAGATGTTCAAGAAGCCAAATTTAAAATGTGGTCCTTGTATCCATTCATCGTGCGTGATATTGCACTGTGGGTACCAGAAGGTACAGAGAGTAAGGAGGTAGAAAACGTAATTCGTGAGCACACAACGGAGCTTGTTGTTAAGGGGCCTGATCTTTTCGATACCTTTAACAAAGAAGGTAAGACGTCCTACGCTTTTCGACTTGTATTCCAATCTTTTGAACGCACCCTAACTGACGAAGAAGTAGCAGGGGTGGTGGATAAAATAAATACAGCATTAAAAGGGCATTCTGATTGGGTGTTGCGATAAATATAGGGTATTTTAGCTAGTTTTTGTGCTGTTTTTTTGGTATACTAATCTAGTTAATAACTAAAAAATTGATACTACATGGCAAAGGATAAAGAGACGAAAAAAGGGGGGTATGGTGCTGAGCAGATTTCTGTTTTGGAAGGACTCGAGCCGGTTCGCAAACGCCCTGGTATGTACATTGGTACCACAGGTCCCGATGGTCTTCATCACTTGATTTGGG
Source organism: Minisyncoccia bacterium (assembly GCA_046294035.1). GTDB lineage: Bacteria > Patescibacteriota > Minisyncoccia > Phycocordibacterales > UBA9973 > UBA9973. The sequence goes on along the minus strand of JBKBJD010000045.1, from coordinate 2,019 downwards.
AAATTTTTGACAACTCTCGCGACGAGGCGATGGGTGGTTATGCGGATGATATAGAGATTACTGTTTTGCCCGACTCCACTATTCGCGTGGTGGATAATGGACGTGGTATTCCAGTCGACGTGCACTCAAAGACTAAAGTTTCAGCTTTAGAGACAGTCATGACTACACTCCATGCCGGAGGCAAATTCGGTGGTGATGATTCGGGATATAAAGTGTCTTCTGGTTTGCATGGTGTGGGTGCGTCTGTCGTGAATGCGCTTTCTTCTTACTGTAAGGCCGAAGTGCATCGTGATGGGGGTAAGTATATGCAAGAATACATGGAGGGTAAGAAAAAAGGTCCAGTCAAAAAAGTTGGCACATCAAAGCTCCATGGTACTATCACTACTTTTCGTCCAGACCCTAAAATATTTCAAAGTATTGAATTTGATTGGAATACTATCATTTCTCATCTACGACAACAGGCATACTTGGTCAGGGGGCTTCGCATCTCTATCCTTGATGCTCGTGAGATCGACCCAGACGTACTTTTCGAAACTAAGGGTTCAAAGTTGAATCTAGACACAGTTGTCTACATGCGCGAAATGGGTCTTGAAATACCGTCTATCACTTATTACTTTGAAGGAGGTCTTGTTTCGCTCGTAAAATACTACAACAAATTCCAAAAGCCTGTTCAAAATAAAATTTTCTATATCAACAAAGAACAAGACGGGGTGGGTGTAGAGATAGCGCTACAGTATGTTGATGATATAGCTGATCGTATCATTCCTTTTGCGAATAATATTTATAACTCACAAGGAGGTACGCATGTGACCGGATTTAAGACTGCGCTTACTCGTACACTGAACACCTACTGCAAGAAAAACGAAATGATGAAAGAGTCCGAAGGTGGATTCACTGGTGAAGATGTGCTCGAAGGTCTCACTGCTGTGATCTCTGTAAAACTCCGAGAGATTCAATTCGAAGGTCAGACTAAAGCCAAACTTGGATCTATGGAAGCTCAGGGGGCTGTAGCGACTGTCTTTGGTGAAGCATTCGCTGCGTTCCTCGAAGAGAACCCAGATGATGCAAAAATCATCATCAATAAATCTATCCTTGCATTGAAGGCTCGTAAAGCAGCAAAAGCAGCCAAAGACTCAGTGCTCCGTAAGGGTGCTCTTGAAGGCATGACTCTCCCTGGTAAACTCGCTGACTGTCAGACTAAAAGCGCAGAAGAATCAGAACTCTTCTTGGTTGAGGGAGACTCGGCGGGTGGTTCGGCGAAACAAGGCCGCGACCGCCGCACACAAGCTATCCTCCCTTTGCGAGGTAAAATCTTAAACGTTGAGCGAGCACGTATCGACAAAATGCTAGCTTCAAAAGAAGTGCGCGCACTTGTCATCGCGATGGGTGCATCCATTGGGGATACTTTTGATATAGAAAAGATGCGCTACCACAAGATAATCATTGCGACAGATGCCGACGTGGATGGATCACACATTCGCACACTACTCCTGACTCTTTTTTATCGCTATTTCCGAGGCGTACTTGATGCTGGGTATGTGTATATCGCTCAGCCACCGCTCTATAAGATAAAGAAAGGGAAAGAAGTCTTTTATGCATATTCTGATGCTGAGAGAAATAAAATAGTAGGCAAGGAAGTCGATGCTACAGAGATAAAAGCAGAGGATGAAGAAGGTGAGACAGAAGAAGCTGGAGAAGAGATAAAAGCAAAATCAAACAAAGTGCATATTCAACGATACAAAGGTCTCGGTGAAATGAACCCAGAAGAACTCTGGGAGACCACCATGGATCCTAAAAATCGTGTTTTGAAGCAAGTATCTATCGATGACGCCGAAGAAGCTAACAAAGTCTTCGATATTCTCATGGGCTCCGAAGTTCCACCTCGTAAATCGTTCATTCAATCCAACGCCAAACTCGCGGATATTGATATATAAAATAAAAAAAACCGGCATCTGCCGGTTTTTTTTTTTTGATTTAATTTAAATTTTTTTATTGTACTTATTTTTATAATAGTTAGAT
>JBKBJD010000044.1:0-4753 GCA_046294035.1 Minisyncoccia bacterium | reverse complement strand
GCTGTTTTAAATAATATTAAACTTATCATTTCACATAGGAGCGGGGAGACTATGGATGACTTTATAGCTCATGTAGCATATGCTTATAGTGCTTTTGGACTCAAAGCAGGTTCGCCGATTGCCAAGGAGCGTAGGGTGAAGTATGATAGGCTCATTAACATCTCAGAAAAATAAATATGGATATAAAAACTCAAATAGTAGCCACCATCGGACCAGCTACCAAAGACGTAGAAACAATAAAAAATCTTATTCAAAATGGTATGAAAATAGCACGCCTTAATTTCTCTTGGGGCACATATGAAGAGCATCGCGAATATATAAAAAATATCAGAAGCGCATCCCAGGAGCTATCTGTCTCTTTGCCTATTATTCAAGATTTGTCCGGTCCACGCATTCAAAGTGGCGCAGGTCATGAATTTAATCAATCAGCTATTTCACCACTTACTGAAAAAGATATCGCTGATTTGAAATTTGGTATCGATGAAGGAGTGGATTATGTAGCTCTTTCGTATGTGGGTGAAGCATTACATGTAAGACAGTTGAAACAAGAAATGGAAAAATTAGGTAAAGTTTTGCCTGTAATAGCCAAAATCGAAAGAGTAGTTGCACTAGAGAATTTGCCGGAGATTGTTGATGAGGCTGATGCGGTGATGGTGGCTAGAGGAGATTTGGGTAATGAATTACCTTTAGCAAAAATCCCATTTGCAGAAAGAGATATTATCGCTTTGTGTAAAAAAAATAAAAAGCCCGTAATTGTGGCAACGCAAGTCTTGTTGTCGATGACCGAAAATCCAGTGCCCACTCGTGCCGAGATGACTGATGTGGTGTATGCTGTGCTAGAGGGTACAGATGCCATAATGCTTTCAGAAGAGACGGCTGTCGGTAAGTACCCGCGCGAGGCAGTACACATGATGGCGCTTGGTATCAAAGAAGCAGAAGGTCATGTCAAAGAAGTTCAAATAAATAATTTTTAACATTAAAAAGCGAGTATAGTTTAGTGGCAGAATGGGTCCTTCCCAAGGATCAGACGGGGTTTCGATTACCCCTACTCGCACAGAGATTTGACACGTGTGCTATACTAAATAGTGTAGGCAATTATTAATTTAATTATAGATATATGAAGAACGTAACTATTTATTCGACTCCAACTTGTCATTTTTGTCATATGGCAAAAGATTATTTTAAAGAGAAAAATGTTGCCTACACAGATTTTGATGTAGCGACAGACATGAACAAAAGACAAGAAATGGTAGATAAGACGGGGCAGATGGGGGTGCCAGTCATTGTGATCGGAGATGATATTATCGTGGGATTCAATAAGCCGGTAATAGATCAACTGCTAGGATTATAAATCAAAAAACAGGGCTTAAAGCCCTGTTTTTTTTTGTGCCCTCGGCAGGAATCGAACCTACAATTACCCCTTAGGACGGGGTAGTTATATCCATTTAACTACGAGGGCTATGTCAAACAATCTACCATAAAAGGGGTATTTTGAGAATTGTCTTTTGCCATTTTTATGCTATATTATCTCTATGGATCCAGAGGACAAGAAGTTGCTTGAGGAAACATACGAGCTTGAAAAGGAGAATAACCAAATGCTTCGTAAACTACATCGTGCACAGCGATATGCAGCGATTATGCGGGTGGCGTATTGGTTCATTATCCTAGGGCTTGGTGTAGGGGCATTTTACTTCATCCAGCCATATATCGACGCTATTAGTAATTTTAGCGGAGAAGCAAAAGGCACCTTGGATCAGTTCAAAAGTTTATTACCTTAGGTAATATTGCCGAGATAGCTCAGTTGGTAGAGCGCTCCCCTGAAGAGGGATAGGTCCCCAGTTCGACCCTGGGTCTCGGCACATTAAAGAAAAAAGCGGCTTTCGCCGCTTTTTTCTTTGTAATCTAGACGGATTTTACTTTGATTGTATTCTTCTTGGCTTTGTCTACCTTCTGTAGTTTAACCGTGAGTAAGCCATGCTTTTCCGTTGCTTCAGCTTCGTCGGGTTCTATCTCTTGGGGCAGAAGAATGGTGCGCGCAAAGCGTCCCCAGTAGAGTTCTTTGACGAAATAATCTTCTTCGTCCACACTACGCACTTCATCTCTTTTGCCACGGATAGTAATCATGTCTCTTGCAATAGAGAGTTCTAAGTCTTCGGTCCTTACACCAGCGACAAAAGTTTGGATAATTATCTCAGTCGCAGTTTGGTAAACATCCACTGCAAGCTCTGCTTCGTCGTTCTCTTCTTCCATCCAATTTGTTTCAGTATTTGTTTTTTCTTCTTTAACACGGAGACTGCGCACTGGCTCTATCTCAAATTCTTCTTCCATTTTGATACTACCAGTAAGTCTTTCAAAAAATCCTTTTTTCTTGGTTGCCATATAAATATTAAAAATTAATAATGTTCACCACTCATACGTCGGATTTTTTCAAAGAGGAGCATCACTACGACCGTGATTACCCAGAGGAAAGCGAATACACGCAAAAAATCCGTACCATCGTTTTTAATTATAAAAAAATTGAAGATACTGTGCAAGGCAGTAGCAAATAGTAATCCTCCAAAGAGGTATATTTTTTTCCAATTTTTATTCATAAAGTATGCAAGTCCGATACCTATGCCGACTAAACCACTCGCTACTGCATGAAGCAGGGTAGATCCTAGATAGCGTAAACTGCCAGTGAGCAAAGTGACGGTGTCTTGCCCCAAAGAAAGAGGTGTTACAAGGAAAAGAGTGTTTTCAAGGGCAGCAAAACCAAGTCCGGCGGTGATCAAGTAGATCGGCCAATCGATTGGCTGATCTATGTATTTGCTTTTGTATAAAAGGACTATTGCTGCAAGGTATTTTAAGACCTCTTCGGTCAGTGCCCAAAGTACTATTTCGCTTTCACTTGAATGCGCCACAGTGCGGAGGAATTTCTGAATTGGAATAGTGATAATGACAGAAAGCATGCCTAGCACAAATACACTTGCTAGTACGGCTTTGGGTTCAGGTTTTTTTTCTTCTTGTTTGAGCCAAAACCAAAGCCACAATAGGGCTGGTAGAGAACCACCTATAAAGGCTATGCTTAGGATTTTTGGATCGTTAAACATTTGGGTATTTTTCAACCATTAGGATTGATTGGTTGCCCATGGTTTGCCAGATCTCCTCAGTGACAAAAGGAATAAAAGGATGCATTGATTTTAACATGGTGATGAGTGTTTGATAGAGGAGTGATTTAGCTGAGAGGGCGTTCTTGTTATTGAGAATTTTTTCTTTAGATCTCTCTATCAATATATCTGCAAAGGTGTGCCAGAAATAATGATAAAGTTTTTCTGCAACTATCGAATAACGAAATTCGACCATCTCTTTATTTGTTTCTTCTAGGAGCTTTTGTAATTCATCAAAAGAAGCTTGGTCTTCTGGGTCTAGGCCAGGTAAGTTTTTTTTGTCTAAGTCTTGCGTCTGTTCAAGGACAAAACGAGATGCATTCCAAACTTTGTTGCAGAATTTACCATAGCCACGAATATCGTTCTCGTCGAGCTTAAGGTCGTTTCCCGGAGTATTGCCGACTATCATTGCCATACGGAGTGCGTCATTGCCATATTTCTCGATAATTTGTAATGGATCGATAGCTTTTTCTCCCAAAGATTTAGACATTTTTTTACCATCGGCGGTGCGTACCATGCCGTGTAGGTAGACAGTTTTGAAAGGTGCTTCACCAAGCAAATATTGAGACATGAGTATCATACGGGCCACCCAGAAGAATATAATGTCGTGTCCGGTCTCTAGCACTGTGGTGGGGTGGAAATTTTTCAAATCCTCTGTTTTTTCTGGCCAGCCGAGTGTGGAGAAGGTCCAAAGTCCTGAAGAGAACCAGGTGTCGAGCGTATCTTCATCCTGAACCCAACCTTCTCCTTCTGGTGCCTTGGTGTCACAAAAGACTTCATCACCCTTGTACCATACAGGTATTCTGTGTCCATACCAAATCTGACGAGAGATACACCAATCGCGTAGATTTTCTATCCAATTAAAATACACTTTCTCAAATCTGTCCGGCAAGATAGATATTTTACCTTCGCGGACTGGTTCAAGCATGAGTTCCTTGAGTGATTTGTTGTCACGTGTAGGGATTGGTTTGTTGACATTTATAAACCACTGGAGTTTAGGTAGTGGTTCTATAACTGCACCTGTACGTTCAGCTGTCGGTACGTTCTGATTAATTTCCTCTTCTTTCTCGAGAAGTCCTTCTTCTCGTAGCCAGTTTACTATTACTTCTCTGGCTTCAGTAGTTTTCTTGCCAAGTATGCGTTCATCACCAACAGTCATTTTTGCGTATTCATTAATGACCGGTTTTACCTCAAGTTTATGTTTTTGCGCCATTTCCCAGTCTATCTGACTGTGGGCCGGGGTGACACCGAGCGCTCCTGTACCGAAGTCTTTTTCTACCTTCTCATCGGCAATTATTTTGATATGTATAGGCACACCACAAAATACAGCATCGTATTCTTTGCCGACAAATTGCAGGTAGCGTTCGTCCTCTGGATGCACAGCTACAGCCACGTCACCAACTTTGGTTTCTGGGCGGGTAGTAGATATAGCAATAGGGAAGTCAGCACTGTATTTGAAGGTGTACAGCTTACTTTTGCGTTCTTCGTTTACCGTCTCGTCGTCTGATATAACTGTCTGACCCTTTGGGTCCCAGTTTACAATACGATAACCGCGGTAGATGAGACCGTCGTCGTACATCTGTTTAAAAGCAGTGTACACAGCCTTG